>CAZTXK010000089.1:0-4284 GCA_964617275.1 uncultured Dactylococcopsis sp.
GTTATTGGTTATTCGTTATTTGTTATTAGTCATTAGTCATTGGGTTACAAACAACAAAGGACGAAGGACAAACAATAATTTTTAGACGTGACGGAAAAACGTTTTTTTCGAGATTTTGCTACGTTTTTTAGGAGTTCCTTTGGTCACTGGTCACTGGTCACTGGTCACTGGTCACTGATTACTCCACTTTGAACTGAGAAACGTTTTCTTCAAGATTTTGCGATGTTTTTAGAAGTTCCTTAAAGGATTCTGATACCTGAGTGGCACTCTCTGAAGTTCGTTGCGCGATCGCGGCGACGGATTTAATCGTCTCGTTAACTTGTTCCGAGTCAGCATTCTGAGTTTTCGCAGCTTCAGCAATTTTTGCTACCAACTCGTTAATCTGGTTCGATACTTCCGTAATCTGATTTAAGCTGCCTCGGGCTTCTTCTACCAGTTGCGTCCCGCTAACAACCTGTTCCGTTCCCTGTTCCATGGCAGTTACCACCTCATTGGTTTCGGTTTGAATTTGGTCAACAAGATTAGAAATCTCGGATGTCGCATTTGCCGACTGTTGCGCCAACGCTCGTACTTCATCGGCAACCACCGCAAAACCACGTCCTTGTTCCCCTGCACGCGCCGCCTCAATAGAAGCGTTTAACGCCAGTAAGTTGGTTTGGTCGGCAAAGTTACTAATCAGGTTTACTACCTGGGAAATTTTCTGAGAAGATTCCCCTAATCGCTTGACTTTTTTCGAGGTTTCTGCTACAGTCTCTCGCACGGAAACAATCCCATCAACTGTGCGGTTCATGGCATCATCCCCAGCTTTTACCGTTTCTGCGGATTTTTGAATGGCACTTTCCGCTTCTGCCGCGTTTTGGGAAACCGCATTAATGGATTGGTTCATCGCTTCCATGCGTTCTAGAGCTGCTTCAATTTCTTGGGACTGCTTAATCGCCCCTTGTGACAACTCTTGCACTTCTGCTTCACTTTTTGTTGCTGTGTCTCCCACAGCTTTAGCGGCTTGTTGTACCTGTCCCACAATGCGCCGTAAACTCTCAATGGTAGAGTTATAAGAGTCAGCAACCGTTCCAATTTCGTCTTCGGTGACACTGGCGTTAATCGTTAAGTCCCCTTTACTAACGGGGTCAACTTCCATGAGTAGCTCTAGAGCGCGTTTTTGTAGTTTTTCCTTCTCTTGGCGTTGTTCTTGTTCCGAGGCTTGTAAGTCTTCTAGGAAACTAACCCGTTCTTGCGCCCCACTGAGTTCTGTCGCCACCCGTTGCATTAAATTAATCTCTCGCTCTTGCCATTCATAAGGTTCTTGACAATTATGAGCAATGAGCAAACCATAGAGGTTTTCCCGCACAACAATGGGAACGACCAAATTGGCGCGAATATTCAAATCTTTCATCAGTTGTAAATGATCGGGATGAAAACCAGCATTGAGAACATCTGTTGTGGGAACAACACGCCCTTGGATATAGGCTTGGCGGATGTCTTCTGGGATGCAAGGGTCTTTCATTTCCCTTTCTCGGGCTGGTTTTACTCCTTCAACGGAGGATTCATTAGCAATATAACCGCTACCATCTTCTTGAAAACGGTAAACCACAACGCGATCAGCTTCTAATAAATCTCGGGTTTCACTGACGGCTTGATCCATAAGTTGAGTCACACTTTCTGAATCGGTAATGTTGGCACTCGCTAAACGCGCAAGGAAGCTGTTTTCAGCAATGTCTCGTTGCAGTTGATTTTGGCTAGTTTCAAGGTTTGTCACCATACGGTTTAAATCTTGGGAAAGCACACCAATTTCATCCTGACGGTTGGTTCCCTGCATCCGTAGGCGATAATTCCCGCTTCCCACTTGTTGAGCAAAGTTAGATAAACGGAGAATGGGTGTCGAGAAACCGCGAGAGATGAACACGGCGACACCGCCACCAATGAGTAGAATAATCACACCAATGCCATAATCAATAGCACTCGCTTGAAGCAAAGCAGCGTTAAGTTCTGATTCTGGGTCACCGACATAGGTCATGCCAATAACTTCGCCATCAGTATTTTTAATGGGGTTATAGACAGTCAAGAAAGTAGTACCAGCCACATTGGCTTCTCCAATAAAGGTTTCTCCTTGATTCAGAACTTTTGTTGCGACTTCCCTAGAAACCCGAGTTCCAATCGCTCGGGTTTCCCCATCTTCATAAGGAACATTGGTGCTAATCCGCCAATCTTGAGCAAACAGAGTAACAGTCTCGGCTCCCGTTTCTTGTTTAATTACATCAACAAGTTCATAGTCACGGTTAAGCAAACGGGCTTGAATCACGGTTCCGACGGTTTGCCCATTTTGGATAATTGGCTGCACACTCATTAAAGCCATGCCAATTTTCCCTTGATTGATGTCATACGTTCCTTCAGGAAAAGGTTGTTTGGCTTCTGGTAAGCCCTGAGTTTGTTGCTCGCGAATGCCAATATTCGCTTGTTCCGCTAGTCCTAGTTTTTCTAAGGTGGCGCTGCTAATCAATTCAATCCCTGCTTTCCCCTCGCCCGTTTCTAGCACGTCTTGTACCATCGGTAAGTCAGTGAGGTTAATCCCGATATTTTGATTCACGGGGCGGATTGGCTGAGTCAATTCAGTATATTGATCAATGGTTTCATCACCACTGGGGAGGGAGGGATATTGGGAAAAATCGCGATCAATAGTAGAAATTTTCTGAGCTACGCTCTCTCCCTGTTGGTTGGTTATGATATAAAAACTTTCATTCGGATTCGGCTCGATCGCGCTTTGTAAGACCTGTTGCGCTTGTTGCGGATCATTGAGATTTGCCTCCGTAATCTCGGCATTTCTTGCCATGATTTCTGATTCTTCGGCTAACTCCTCATAATCATCATTGATTTGCTTTTCTAAGGCTTGCAATTCTAGGGTTAATTGCTGTTCCAAGTCATCTAGCAATTTGGCACGAGTGAGGAGGACGTTGACTTGGGTTACTGCTACGACAGGAATGGCGACACTGCCAATAACAACAATGGTTAACTTATTCCGAAAACTAATGTTATCCCAACGGTTTTTTAGTTTTTGCCACCACCCTTGTTTTGTGGTGTTTTCGTCCTGTAGGGCAATATATCCTTGGTCACCCTTGGCAGCATTGTGTCCATTAGCAGACACAGAGGATTGTTTTTGTTGTTGCTGAGGAGAAGTTTGAGTCATGGTTTTATTATTGGTTATTGGTTATTCGTTATTTGATAACTGGTTACTGGTTACTGTTATTAGGCATTTGTTGAAAAATCGCAGTTCCCGAGAGAACCATTAACATTTCGCTTTCGGGATCAAGCCAATAGCCGCGTAAAATACGTGATAGTTCAGCCGTAAAAGTTGATTCAGGAGGAGATTGAATCCGATTGGGATCAATGCGAGTAATCCCTTCTACTTCTTTCACAATTAAGCCGATGGTTTGTCGATTTCCCCCCTCGTCTTCTTGTCTTAAAACTAATAAGGGGAGGTTCGTAGTGATTAGGGATTGTTCTGATAGAGGCGTTAATCCCACTAATCCGCCTAAATCAACTACCCAGAGGATTTCTCCGCGCCAGTTATAAACCCCCATCACCCAAGAAGGAAGTTTGGGAATGGGAACAATGGTGCGAGTATTGACTTTTAAAACTTCACTGAGTTGGGAAATATTTAAAAGGGCGGTGGTTTCGGGAACGAGGTTAAACCGTAATAAAGATTCCCGAACGCTTGTTTCGCTATCAGTGGTGGGAAAGAGATAGTTGGGGAGTGAGGAGGAAGAAGCCACAGATTGAACCTATTTAACGACTTGCTGGAGAGTACGGGCTAATTCATCAGTATCAACGGGCTTGGTGAGATAAGCATCTGCCCCTTGTTTCATTCCCCAAAATTTATCTAGATCAGTATTTTTAGTTGAATAGATGACAATAGGAATTTGACTGGTATTATTTTCTGCTTTTAACTGGCGACATAACTCAAAGCCGCTGCGATCGGGAAGTACCACATCGAGGACAATGACGTTAAAGGCTTCCTTTTGAATCTCAGAAAGGGCTTCATCGTGACTGGTAGCTTTAACTACCTCATAGCCATTTTTCCCGAGACAACTGGATAAAATTTGTAAATCGGTTTGCGAGTCTTCAACAATTAATGCTTTTTTCATGATTAGTTACGAATTATTAGATTTAAGAATTATACTAGGCTTCTGCGGTTGCAGAGGATAAATGAGAGTTAACGCTAGATTTTTTTTCACTTGCTGACAAGTATTTGCGGACGGTTTCAAGAATAGTATTCCGTTCCACTGGCTT
>CAZTXK010000089.1:4384-7188 GCA_964617275.1 uncultured Dactylococcopsis sp.
GGTAACTTGTGGACTATCATCCACACAAGCGATTAAGAACTTTTTCTGCTGGGAGGAGTTAGAAGCACTTTTAGAAACACTCTCTTTTTGAGCAAATAAGGTTTTCAAGTTCAATTCAGAAACTTCCCTAAAACTTACCCATCCTTTGCGATAATAGCCCCAAATCACTTTGGCAATGGGAATTAAATCGCGCTTGGTGTCTAAGGCAATTTCTTGTAAGGTACGTTCCCCATTTAAGAGGCGTTGTAAGTTTTTGAAGGTTTTAGCGGCTGTGGCTTGTTGAATACTTTCCGCATCTGTCATTACGGGAATTTGGTTCGGTAAACACTCTTCTAACCCCGCTTGTTGCCATTGTTCCCATTTTTGCTGGGCAAGTTGTACGATTTTTTCACTGCCTAGGTCTAAAGAATGAGGAATGGGGGTATATTTTTCAGGACGTACTTTTGAAAACCATTGCCACTGTAAGCCACTATTATTCCCGTATTCACTTCCTTCCTCGTTTTGAATCTGAAAAACTTGACAAATATTAAATAATACGTCGCTGACGATTCCATCTTGAATGGCAATTAATTGCTTAATTTTAATTTTTTCCGTTTGAAATAAGTGACAGACGAAATCATAATCAACTGACGGGGATTGCCAATTTAATTTCTCAGCCTCAGCCACTGGCAAATTCTCTTTAATGACATGAGGACAATGCTTTTTCAGGTAAAGATGCAGTAAGCGGTGGGGCGTTTCTCCCCCGGTTGCCCAAATGAGGCGACCTAGGGCAAAATAAATTGACCAAGAGGTTTCTTGTTTTTTCAGGTTTCTAATCTCTAACCGCCCTGTTTCACGGTTCTCAATCTTCTCTTTAATTTCTTCTAAAAAATCTTCAATCATAATCCCACCCCTAATGGTGATGTTGAAATGGCTTTGCTAGATGCTAAACAATGCTCTAGGATTGTGAATTGATCACACTGTCTATTTGATTTCACTAGCTTTTCTATACTTTAACGAAAAATGATTAAAATTTTCCATAAATTTCTGTTAAGTTAGGAAAGAGTAGTATTTCTTCGGAACTCATTAAACTTATAAAACTTTAGAACTCCGTGTTAATGCGGTAACGCGCTGGGCTTCCTGAAATTCATTTTCCGTTTCACTTTCTCCTAGGGTGGGTTTAACCGTAACGTTGTCAACATTTTTCATGTTGATATAAATGGTTTCATCGGGAGTATGTAAAGGACACCAGTCTTGATTGAGCCTTTGTTGGATGGCTTGCCGAAGTTCAGGATAGGGATCATTTTCTTCGGCGGTTTCTGTAACTAAAAAAGCCTCTTTTTCACCATTGTTATAGTGAAAGGTTATTTGTAGGGAATAGTCTTGTTTTGCCATGATTAAATACCGATTATTGTAATTGACTCATATCTTCTAAATTTAGCACTTGCGCTAGTGCCTCTTCGGTCATAAGGTTCTTTTCTAACACTAATTCTCTTAAAGATTTGCCTGTTTCTAAAGATTCTTTAGCAAGGGCGGCGGCGTTGAGATAGCCAATATGGGGATTTAGTGCAGTGACAAGGGCTAAACTTGCTTCAGCATAATTTTGACAGCGATCGCGCTTCGCTGTAATCTCTCTTAAGCAGCGATCGGTTAAAGTTTGTAAGGTATTGCCTAAAATTTCAATACTATGAATGAGATCATAGGCAACCAAGGGCATCATGACGTTTAATTCTAATTGTCCCCCTTGGGCGGCTAGGGCAATGGCTTGGTCATATCCCATCACCTGAAACGACACCATAGAAGTCATTTCGGCAATCACCGGGTTATATTTCCCCGGCATAATGGACGACCCCGGTTGTACAGGAGGCAGTTCAATTTCTTTTAACCCTGTTTTTGGCCCCGAATCCATTAAACGCAGGTCATGGGAGATTTTAACGCCGTCTTGAGCAATATTTCGCAATGCCCCCGAGACGTTAACAAACGGGGAAAGACTTTGCATCGCCGCCATGAGATGAGGCGCACTGGTGAGGGAAACGCCAATAAAGTCACTGAGATGATTCACCACTTCTTCCCGATATTGGGGATGAGTATTTAAGCCGGTTCCTGTGGCACTGCCGCCAATTCCCAACTGTTGTAAGTCTTTGGCGGCGGTTTCGAGACGGCTAAGATGATCGCGATAAATTTGCGCCCATGCGCGGAAGGTTTCCCCTAAACGGATGGGAACCGCATCTTGCAGGTGAGTTCGCCCTGATTTAACAATATCTTGGAACTCATCTGCTTTTTCGTCAAGGGTGCTGATGGTTGCTTGGAGTGCGGGATAGAGGATATTTTCTAGGGCAAGGAGGCTACCAAGGCGGATGGCAGTAGGAATGACATCATTGGTAGATTGTCCATAATTGACATGATCGTTGGGATTAACCCGTTGATAGTTCCCTTTTTCCTCTCCGAGAATTTCTAACGCCCGATTAGCGAGAACTTCGTTAACATTCATGTGATGGGAAGTTCCTGCGCCAGCTTGGTAAATATCCACTACAAATTGATCTCGGAGATTTCCTTGCAGAATTTCGTCCGCCGCTTGAATAATGGCATTTCCCACATCTTCAGGAATGCAGTTGAGATTTCTGTGCGCGATCGCGGCAGCTTTTTTAATTAAAATACAAGCATCAACATAAGTCGGTAAAGGCTTAATCCCACTGATGGGAAAATTCTCTGTCGCCCTTAGGGTCTGAATGCCATAATAAACGTCATCAGGGAGTTGGCGTTCTCCCATGGAATCTTTTTCTGTCCGCATAGAATCGAGTAAAGTTGGAGCAATGATTCATAAT
>CAZTXK010000089.1:7288-9446 GCA_964617275.1 uncultured Dactylococcopsis sp.
AATGCCTGATTCAATTATGTATCAAGAGGATGCTTATGTTGTCCTCGAAACCAACCAACCCGAAGAAATTATGAGTGGGGAAGAGTTACTGGCAAAACTTAAAACCACCCTCGAAAATCATCCCGATGAACACCCCAGAGAGTTAGCTAAGTTTGACACACTCGACGAAAAAGCCAAGCATCTGATGGAAACCAGTTGCGAGTTAGATATAGGAGAAGGGGAATATTTGCAGTGGTATGTGATTCGCTTGGAAAAGTAGCTTATTCGCTGGTGCCAATTAAATATAATAATGCCATACGAACGGCTACCCCACTGCTGACTTGTTGGGAAATGAGGCTTAATTCTGGGTCATCCATTAAATCAGAACTAATTTCTACACCGCGATTAACGGGTCCGGGGTGGAGAATTTTCACGTTAGGATGAGCTAAGGAAGCGCGATCGCGCGTAATGCCAAATTGCTGATGATATTCCCGTAAACTGGGCAATAAATGCTCACTCATCCGTTCTTTTTGTAACCGTAGTGTCATAATAAAATCCGCATCGGCTAAGGCGGGTTCAACTTGCCAATGACAAACTAAGTTTTCCCCTAAAAACTCCTGAAACTCTCTTGGAAGGAGGGTGGGAGGCGCAGCTAAATGAACCGTTGCCCCCATAGCAGTTAAACTATAAAGATTAGAACGGGCAACCCGAGAGTGTAGAATATCCCCGACAATGGCAATTTTTTTCCCTTCTAGAAACTGATGGGGAGAAGACGGAGACAGCAATTGATACAGGGTAAATAAATCGAGTAATGCTTGAGAGGGATGTTCATGTTGTCCATCTCCCGCATTAAACACACTCACATTGCCTTCTAGGCGATCCATTTCCGCCGCAATGGTATGAGGAACACCCGCATGGCGATGCCGAATCACCAAAATATTTGCCCCCATCGCCACATAGGTTTTTGCTGTATCTAAAATGGTTTCCCCCTTTGTCAGGGAAGAAGAACTCCCCGCAAAATTGAGGGTATCAGCAGATAAGCGTTTCGCCGCCAGTTCAAAGCTACTGCGAGTGCGAGTGGAAGGTTCAAAAAATAAATTTGCCACCACTTGCCCTTGTAACGCAGGAACTTTTTTCGTTCGCCGCGATAAAACTTCCCAAAAACTATCGGCAGTTTCTAAGAGAGTTTCATATTCTTGTGGGGTAAAGGTTTCTAAGGAGAGAATATGACGTTTTGTCCAAGATGTTGTGGTAGTTGTCATCTATTGATTTTGTTTCGCCCGTAATTGTCCACAGGCAGCATCAGCTTCTAAACCGCGAGAATAGCGAATACTCACCGCAATATTAGCGTCTTCTAGGGTCGATTGAAAGGCTTGAATCCGTTTTTGATCAGGGCGTTGATAATCCACTTCACTAATGGGGTTATAAGGAATCAGATTAACATGAGTTTGAAACCCTCTTAACAGTTGCGCTAATTCTTCGGCATGATTGGGCGTATCATTGACTCCGGCAAGTAAAATATATTCAAAGCTAATGCGACGATGGGTTTTTTGGACATAGTCTCGACAGTCGGCGATGAGTTGCGGCAACTGATAGCCACCCCCACTGGGAATTAGTTGTTCTCGTAGTGTTTGGTTAGACGCATGGAGACTAATCGCGAGAGTAATTTGTAATTTTTCCGCTGCCAGTTTAGGAATCGTTTTGGGAATGCCGACTGTGGAAACGGTTAAGTTACGTTGTCCAATGCCAATGTCTTGATTTAAGGATTTAACCGCTTTAATCACTTCCTCTAAGTTTAATAGGGGTTCACCCATGCCCATAAATACCACATGACTGACTCGCTGTTGGAAGTCTTCGGCTACTGTCATTACCTGATCGACAATTTCATGGGCTTGTAAATTGCGAGTAAACCCGCCTTTTCCTGTGGCACAAAAGTCACAACTCATGGGACATCCCACTTGCGAGGAAACACAAACTGTTAAGCGTTTGGCTGTGGGAATACCGACGGTTTCTATCAGTTCGCCATCATGGAGACGTAGCAGATATTTACGGGTTTCATCAGGAGCAATGCTACGATGAGCAATCGTAGAGCGTCCAATGGGTTGATCTTGGAGCTGTTCTCGCCACTGTTTGGGAAAGACTGTAATATCAGACAGCGATCGCGCTCCTTTTTGATACA
>CAZTXK010000090.1:0-7489 GCA_964617275.1 uncultured Dactylococcopsis sp.
TAATTTCAAAGACAACTTGCAGGTTTTTACTTTCCCACGGGGGAATCACTAATAAATCTTCTCCTGTATTCATCGCGTTACGGGGGGCAGTCCAAGGTTCGAGACACGCAAAGTCTTTTCCTTTCACATTCCAGAATACAGCCGTATTATATTCTGGGGAGAAACTTAAATTGATGCTAAATCCTCGTTTGGGTAAGCCTAAACTGCTTTTTTGACGGGATAAAGGGCGCAGTTGAGCATCAACTTCATCTTGGTTGAGGTCAAATTTTCCCTCATAATTATACGTCCCTTGGTTCACATTATCTTTGTATTGAGTTGCAGGAATATCTAGTTCCATTTGTTCTTTTTCCGTTACCCAAAAGTAGGGATGTAATCCGGTGGAGAAGGGCATCGCTTCACTGCAACAGTTACGATAGGTTTGATCTAGCGTTAGGATATTTCCCTTCAGACGATAGGTAAAGGTAATTTCAAAGTCAAAGGGATAAACCTCTCGGGTTTGGTCATTGCTTTTCAACACTAGGGTTAACGCCGCTTCATTTTCGGTTTCTTGGGCGGTTACTTCCCACGGTAAATCACGGGCAAAACCATGCCGCTTCAGGGTGTATTCTTGTCCGTTATGGGTGTAACGGTCATCTGGTAAGTCTCCGCAGATGGGAAATAAAATTGGGATACCGCCGCGAACACTCTTTTCAGGATCTTGAAAGCGTTCCCAATCCATGTAGAAGATTTCTTGTCCTTGTAGCCGCCAACTGGTGACAACGCCTCCCCGTTGCGGAACAATTTCTAATCGACTCTGTTTAGCTTCGTCGGAGAGAATATAGGTTTGATAGGTTTCTTCTTGTTTTAGCGCGATCGCGTAACTCATCTGCTTTTCTCCTCTATTTTTAGTCCCTTGTTGTTAGTCCTTCGTCCTTTGTAAACAAATAACCAATAACAAATAACAAACTAAATCGCAGCTTTCAAACTCCGACAAAAGGTTTCAATCTCTTTAAGTCCTATTTCAGGGGAATCGGCATCAGCCAAACGGCGGACAAAAGCACTGCCAGCAATCACCCCATCAGCGCCCCACTGTTTAATTTGCTGGGCGTGTTGTGGCTGTGAAACCCCAAAGCCCACACAAACAGGTTTATCGCTTGCCCTGCGTAATAGCGGTAACAATTCTTGAACGCGACTTCCCACTTCGGTGCGAGTACCAGTGACTCCTGTGACACTGACAAGATAAATAAAGCCTTGAGATTGCTGCGCGATCGCGCTAATTCTTTCTTGAGGAGACGTTGGGGCAACTAACAGCGTTACCTCAATCCCATAGTCTTGCGCCGGCTTTAAAACCGTTTCCGCCTCTTCTAGGGGGATATCAGGAATGACTAATCCCTTCACCCCAGCTTCAGAAATGCGTTTGAGAAAAGGATGAACTCCCTGATGATAAATGGGATTATAGTAGGAAAATAACACAATCGGCGATCGCAGCTCATCGCGCACCGTTTCCACCACTTCCAACACATTCCCTAATTTTACCCCCCGTTTCAACGCCCGAGTCGCCGCCGCTTGAATCACCGGTCCATCGGCAAGGGGATCAGAATAGGGAACCCCTAGCTCAATTAAATCAGCCCCAGCGCGATCAAGTAAAGGCAAGGCTTTAGCCGTGGTTTCCAGATCAGGATCGCCTGCGGTTAGAAACGGAATTAAAGCACATTTTCCTTCTTCACGCAGGGCTTGGAAACATTGAGAAACGGTGGTCATGATTGGTCTTTTTCCTCGGTTTGTTCATTAGGGGAAGATTCTGCTGCCTTTTCCTCTTCCACCTCTTTTTGCAGTTTTGCGAGCTCTTCGGGAGTCATCTCCTCTAACCGTTTTTGCAGCACTGCGTCTTCATACTCTTGGAGTTGTTTATTATAGGTCATATTTTTGGTAAAAACCCGAAATAGATAGGTACTCACCCAACCCATTAATCCGGCTACCAGAATCACTTGACTCCAGACTCCTGCATTTTGGGAGCTTAAGCCAAACCCTCGTAAAAGGAGATAGGCAACGCCTCCAGCCACGAAAACCCCTAAAGCTAGCGCGATCGCGTCTATTCGTCGCATTCCGATTTAACTTCTCACCTCCCGACGCTTCGGGCGAAAGTTCAGAAATGGACTTAACAATAATAATCCCGGAAAGAAGAAAAACACCAGAAAATACATAAAGGTGCGTTCAATGGAACTCGAAACATACCAGCGTTTCTGGAGATAGAAGTAAGTCATCCCCGGAATAATCAGCAGATAGAGTCCACCCAATGATAAATATAAAGCTGCAATGAGCATAGTCGTTATCCCATAAGTTGTTTACACTTTCCTATCTTACCGTGGGAGCTCACCGCTCGTTAATGAGTTTACCAGTGATCAGTCATCAATTTCACCATTGAAACTCCTTTACCAATGAAATATGCTTGCTATATTCTTGTCAATTTAACATTATATTAATGTTTTTTTTGCATATTAAAACAAATTTTGTAATTTAAGTTACATAATATTTTTAAAAAAGTAATAACCTAGAAGCAAACTTTCAAGCTAGAGTAAGAAGTTTCTCATGTTAACCGTAGCCTTTCGTTTTCTAGGTTCAATTAAATTTGCGGTTCCTTTATTAACCGCCATTGTTTTAATTTTAATTGGGGCAACAATTTATGAGTCAGAAGTTGGCACTTCCGCCGTCCAAGATATGATTTATAAAAGCCCTTGGTTTGGTGGGCTAATGTTTTTATTGGCAATAAATCTTGGGATATCGGCACTTTCCCGTTATCCTTGGCGAGGCGCAAGAAAAATTGGGTTTGCGGTTACTCATTTGGGATTAATTGTGATTATTGCTGGTTCCGCTGCCGTCATTCATTTGGGAACGGAAGGATTATTATTAGTTAGAACCGATCGCGCTGGGAATAATCAAATGCGCGTTGATGGCGAAGTCGTAGAAGTGTTAGCCCCTGATCAAAATTTAATTCAAAAAGAATTATTCATTAAACCGAGTGGGGAAATTCGTCCCAAAACTGTCGGAGACGTTAAATTATTGCAATATGCTGAAAATACCATGCAAACTGTACGGTTTGAAGAAGGAGACAACAGTGACAATTTAGCCGTACAATTGCAATTAAACAGCGATCGCATGGGGCAAAATTTAACTCGTCACTTAGCCCTACACCCGGTTTCTTATCAGGAAATTGATCTAGGAATGGCAACCTTAGAGATGATTAACGTTGAGTCTAACCTAGACCAATATTTATCTCCTGATGAAAAAGCCAATTCTCCCTATTTTCAAATTTTAGTCTCCCCTGAAGAAGATCTATATTATGCCGCGAAAAGTTCTCAAGGCTTTGAATCTGGAGAATTAACCGTTAATCAACCAATTAAAACCGGATGGGCAGATTTTGAAATTACCGTGAATCAAGTCATTCCCAATGCTGAAATTCAAAGAGAAGTCATTCCCATTGCCAATCAAGATAATCAAACTCCCGGGTTATTAGTACAAATGCCCACAGGAAAAAAACAGTGGTTGCAGTGGGGAGAACCGAGAAAAATTGATACCAATCAGGGAAAATTTTATGTCGCCTTTACGCCTAACTTAAAACAACTTCCTTTTACCATTCATTTAGATGATTTTATTGTGGAACGTAACGAGGGCAGCCAATCCGTTGCCATGTGGACCAGTAAAATTACGATTAAAAATTCAGAAACTGGGGAAGAAGTGCAACGAGAAGTGTGGATGAATCATCCCACCTGGTATCAAGGATGGAAAATTGCCCAAGCCTCATGGAATCCAGGGGATTTAGAACAATCAACCTTGCAAGTAAAGCGAGAACCCGTCTGGGTTACTGCTTTAACCTTTGGGGGTTCAGGATTAGTGGTTTTAGGTATTGTGATTATGTTTTATGGGCGTAGTATTTCTAAACAGTTTGCTGCCCTTAAACCTCAGGAAGAATCAACCACTGAAAATGCGGTTCAGGTCAATTAGGAGTCAAAATGAAACCATTAAAATTTATAATTGGATTAGCCTTAGGATTACTATTAATTCTCGTTCCCTTTAGTCAGTTTCAAGCCTCACCCATCGAGTCTTTAAAAACGCTAACGGTTCAACTTGATGGTCGCAAAAAGCCTTTAGATACAGTAGCTAGAGAAACCTTAACCCAAATTCATGGAAAAGAAAGTTATACCACAAAAGATGGAGAAAACCTTAATTATCTAGAAACTTACTTTTCCCTTGCCTTTAATAATCGGGATTGGAACCAAGAACCCTTTATTTTAGTGAATTATCGCCCCTTAAAAGAAGCAGTAGGATTAGACCCTGAACAGAAATACTTTACCTTTCCCGAATTAGTTACCTCTGACTTAAGAGAACTGGTTTTGCAAGCGGAAACGAAAGATAAACAGGGAGAAGAGTTAACCCGTAATGAACGGGAAGCCCTAACTATCTCAGATCGGTTGGCGTTAATGTTAACCACGGTAAGTAATCAAGATTTACCCCTGATTCCCCATCCTCAAGATCAAAAAGGAACTTGGGTGAGTATTAATAAAGCCCAACAATATTATCCCCCAGAAAAAGTCACTCCCATTCAACAGCAGTGGGAAACACTTAAACAAACTTACTATCAGCATCCCCAACAACTTAATGCGTTAGGAAATATCGCGAGTGAGTTACAAGCCTCGCTAAGGAATTTAAGTCCGCAAGTTTATCCCGATTTTGAAACGATGAATCGAGAAGTAAAATTTGCTGAGTTTGGGGCATTTGGAAAGGCTTGGCAACTTTACGCGATCGCGCTAGGAGTAATGTTATTAGTTACCATGATCCCTTCTTTTCAATGGTATTGGGGCGCAATTGGACTTTTTGTCGCTGGTTTAGGCGTTCAAAGCTACGGCTTTATCCAACGGATGCAAATTGCTGGGCGACCCCCAGTTACGAATATGTATGAATCCGTAATCTGGGTTGCCTTAGGAATTGCAGGGTTAGGGCTTCTGTTTGAACTAATCTCTCGCGCCGGCTACTATCTCCTTGCCGCTGCCCCTTTATCCGTGGTTTGTTTACTCTTAGCGGATAATCTTCCTGCCATCCTTGATCCCACTATTTCCCCTCTTGTCCCGGTCTTAAGAGACAATTTCTGGCTAAGTGTCCATGTCCCCACGATTACCCTCGGTTATGCCAGCTTTTTCCTCGCCTTTGGATTAGGACATTTAATTCTTGGACAATATTGGTTCCCTTCTCTTCCTATGGGACGCATCAATTATCTTTCCCAGCTCAATTATCGCGTCTTACAAGTGGGGATTTTACTTCTGACAACAGGGGTCATTCTTGGCGGTGTTTGGGCGCATTATGCGTGGGGACGTTTCTGGGGATGGGATCCCAAAGAAACTTGGGCGTTAATTGCCCTGTTATCCTATTTGGTTCCTCTCCATGGTCGCCTTGTGGGATGGCTGAAAAACTTTGGCATGGCAGTGGTAAGTATTGTTTGTTTTAATACAGTTTTAATGGCATGGTATGGGGTTAACTTTGTTCTTGGAACAGGGTTACACAGCTATGGCTTTAGCACCGGCGGGTCAGAATTAATCGTTGGTAGTATTGTTTTATTAGACTTAGGCTTTGTTGTTGCCACCTATTGGCGCACTAAGAAAATGAGTCAGCTAGGATCAGATGAAACGACTTCCTCAGTAAATAACCAATTAAGCACTGTCGAGAGGTAGAACACTATGATGAGAATGAATCGTCGCAAATTTGTGGGTTGGATGACCATGGGCGCTATTGTTACTTCAGTTATCGGCTGTAATACCAACAGTGGCGCTAATTCTGGAGAAGAAACAGAAAGTTCTAATGAGTTTCAAATGATAGGAACCCTCGATGAACTAGAAGCCGAAGGTAGTTTAACCGATGAGATGACAGGAGTGATTGTTCTTCGCAATACAGAGGGAGAATTAGTCGCCTTCAATCGTACTTGTCCCCATCAGGGTTGTGCTGTTGATCTCGGTGAGAACGGAGAACAACTTGCCTGTCCTTGCCATGGGTCTCAATTTACTTTGCAAGGAGAAGTGGTGGAAGGGCCGGCAAAAAGTGGTCTCACCAGTTATGAAGTTAAAACCGAAGAGAATGAAGTGTTAGTTAAACCTAGCTGATGAAATTCTATAGCCCTCTGTTTTGGTCTTTGGGAGTATTCCTAGTAGGAACTGCTTGTGTCTCCCAAGACTTATCTCACCAAGAGATTATTCAAGAATTAACTCAAGCCGATATTGTCTATTTGGGAGAGGTTCATAACCGACCTCAAGATCACCAAGCACAACTCACAATTCTGCAACAACTTCATGAGGAAAACGAAGACATCGCCATTGGGTTAGAGATGTTTCAACGTCCCTTTCAAGGGGCAATTAATCGCTATCTTGATGGGGAAATTAATGAAGAACAACTGCGAGAACAAACGCAATATGATCAGCGTTGGGGGTTTCCTTGGTCTTATTATGCCCCTCTCCTCCGATTTGCCCGAGAAAATGATTTAGAAGTTTTAGCATTAAATACCCCTACCGAAATTACTCGCCAAGTCTCATCTCAAGGATTAGACAGTTTAGACGGGGAGGACTTTCGCTATATTCCCCCGCGAGAGGAAATTCGCACGGAAGATAATCCAGCGTATCGGGAAAGATTAAAAGAAGTCTTCAAGCAACATGATCATGGGAGTAATGGTAATCTTGAAAATTTCATTGCTGCCCAAATTCTCTGGGATGAAACCATGGCAGAAAAAGTCGCAGAGACTTATCAAGACAATCCTGAACAACAAGTTTTAGTGATTGCAGGAAAAGGGCATATTGTCTATGGTCACGGTATTCCCAATCGTGTAGAAAGACGATTAGATGAGATCGATTTTACGCAGCGATCAGTTGTTTTTATGGAATCGCAAACAGAGGGCGATAGCGCGATCGCGGATTATTTATGGCCCCATTCTTTTTGAGTAATATAGCGTAGATAATTGCATTAGATATTTTGGGCTAAAATGAAATGGAATTAAAATTTGAGTGGGATGAGGAAAAGGCAAAAATAAATTTCCAAAAACATTGTATTAGCTTTGAAGAAGCACAAACAGTCTTTAAAGATTCCTTAGCCTATATTTTTGATGATCAATGGCATTCTAATGATGAACAACGCGAAATTATTATTGGACATGATGATAGAGGTCGCCTAGTCTTAGTGTGCTTTACAGAAAGAAACAAAGCCATTCGTATAATTAGCGCACGTTTAGCTACAAAAAAGGAACGTAGAGATTATGAACAATACATCCGATTCTAAAAAGCACTCCAACTTTGAAGACGAGTTGCTTCCTGAATATGAATTTGATTACAGCCAAGCTCGTCCGAATCGCTTTGCCACCTCTCATGACGAAAAGAGTGTGACTATTACGTTACAGCCTGATGTTGCCAAAGTATTTAAGACTTCTGAACAAGTGAATCAAGCCCTTCGAGCCCTTTTATCAGCAATTCCAAGCCAT
>CAZTXK010000090.1:7589-9410 GCA_964617275.1 uncultured Dactylococcopsis sp.
TTCTTAAAATTACCAGAAACCAAGCCAGCGAGTGAATACATTGATGGAGCAGTTTTTCAAAAGCCGGTGCCCCAAGGAAAACATAGCACTTTGCAAATTGAATTAGCCTCTGCTATCAATCAGGCTGGAAAAGCCAAAAAATTAGCTTATGCTTTTACAGAACTCCGTTGTACGTTTGCTGAATGCTCCATAGTTCCAGATATAGCTGTATTTGAGTGGCAAAGAATCCCATTAGATGAAAATGGTCAAATTGTTAATCGCTTTGAAATCGCTCCAGATTGGATCATTGAGATTCTCTCTCCTGAACAATCGACAAATAAAGTTATTCGCAAAATTGTTTTTTGTCTCAAAAATGGTACAAAATTAGGGTATCTCATTGACGCTGATGATCAATCAATAACAGTCTTTCAGCCTAATCGACTCCCTGAAGTAAAAGAAAAACAAGATGTTTTACCTGTATTAGACACTTTGCAGAATTGGCAAACTACCGTAGAAGAGGTATTTAATTATCTAACTTTCACCTAAAACTGTTCTCCAGCCTAGTATTTGAGTAACTTATTCCCCCGTGAATATTATTCCATTTACGCAACGATCTGTTGTTTTTATAGAATCAGAAATAGAGAATAATGGCGCGATCGCTGATTATTTATGGCATCATTAATTATGTTAATTCCCTATCAATATTATGACTCTAATTACTCCAGAAGAGGTTACTAATAAAGTCGAGTTAAGACAATCCTTAGCTTATGCCGAGTTGAGTAACATTAATCTTGAAAAAGCGCAACTCAATGGCGGACAATTTTTTAGTGCTTATTTACGAACAGCCAATTTATCTAAAAGTAATTGTCAAGCAACAGATTTTAGTCGGGCAATCTTAATTCGGGCTAATTTATCCTACGGAAATTTTAATTCCGCCAATTTTAGCAAAGCCAATTTAATTCGAGCTAATTGTCAGGGTGGAATTTTTCGGGAAGCTCTCTTTTTAAAAGCAAAATTAGCAGAGGCAAACTTAACAGGGTTAGAAGGATCCTGTGCTGATTTTACTGAGGCTGATTTAGAAGACGCTAAAGGAGAGCAAATTAATGTGACTCAAGCTAATTTCCAAAAAGGAAATTTAGCTAAAACTCAATTTAGTGAAAGTAATTTTACTCAAATCAATTTACAAGAGGCACGTGCAATTAATGTGAATTGGTCTGGAATTATTCTTCCTGATAGTAACTTACAAGGAGCAAATTTTACAGGGGGAAAACTTGAAAAAATCAATTTTGAAAATTCAAGTTTGGTAACAGCAATTTTTGCTAAAGTGCAACTCAATCACATTGAATGCCGTCAAGCAGAATTAGAGGAAGCTAATTTTCAGCAAGCTCAGTTATGGGATGTTGATTTTACTAATTCATCTCTATTTGGAACTAATTTTGAGGGGGCAACTTTATCAAATATTAATTTAACAGCAGTTAATTTAGAAGGAGCAAATTTAGAAAATACCGTTTGGGATAAGGTTACATTTTCTGATACCTCTGTTGCTAATGCGGTTTTTAGTAATGCTCAAGGGTTGACAGCAGAGCAAAAAAGATACTTAAAAGAAAATAGGGCTTTAAATGTGCCTGATTAAGATGATGTTAGTTGCTCAAAGGATTGCTTTAAAACTGGCTTAGGAACTTTCCCAGTAAATGTTTCTTCTACAATCTGATTTTCTTTTAAAAATACTAAGTGAGGAACGCCAGTTACTTCATAGATTTTCATGGGGTCTTTTGCTTGCGATTTGTCAATGTTAATCATAACAAAATTAACTTGAGAATATTCTTGATGAAGTTGAAAAAG
>CAZTXK010000091.1:0-9388 GCA_964617275.1 uncultured Dactylococcopsis sp.
CTAATTCCTCATTATCATTCGCTTCACCCAGTTTCTAATGCCTTGACGCATTGATCGCCTCCCCTGATTTTGATACTGTGCTATGACATTAGGAAGTTCTAGAATCGGGATTTCAGGAAAAACAGAACTCTGATTCACGACTTGATAAGTCTCATTCAATTGTAATTGATAAATCGTTAAATTGCCTTCATCATAAGTCCAAATTTCAGGAACCCCTATTCGTCCATAAATCGGAAAACGATTGAGAGATTTACTCGTGAGATCAATTTCTAAAACTAAATCAGGAGGGGGATCAAAATTGAGATTAAAATTCAATTTTCCGCGAACTTTTTCTTCATTTTGAAAATAAAAACAATTATCGGGTTCAACGCCAGCTTCCTGGTTATGTTTTTTCCAAGTAGTTGAACCATAACATTCATAATTTTTTTCTAAAACTTCGGCAATATCTTCAATCGCTGTACTAATGACTTGCTTATAATATTCATGTTCAGGTAAAGGGGTCATAATTTCTAATAATCCCTGATCATAAGCGATTCTTACACCAGATTTCTCACTGAATATCGCTAATAAATTCTCAAACTGTTCCCAACTTATATTATTTAAAACTACCCGATCTGCTTGACTTACCGTTGTTAACATAATTAATTTGATTACCCCATATCTAAAGGATCAACATCAATATTTAAACTAATATTTCTTGGACAAAATTGATATAAATCCGTTAACCAAGAAAGCTGATTTTCCCCTTGCGGACATTTTAATAGAATTTGCCAACGATAACGCCGCGCAATTCGCATCACACTCGCTGGTGCTGGCCCCAATATTTCATACTGATTGTCCTCATTTTTAGTGCGACACACATCCGCTAATAACGTCGCCGTTTGTTGAACTTCTAAAGCATCTAAACCACTTAAATTGAGTAAAATTAATTTCCCATAGGGAGGATAATTATAAGCATAACGGTTCTCTAATTCCGCTTGGGCAAACCGACGATAATCATGGTTTTTTAGGGCTTCAATAACAGGATGTTCGGGGTTATAAGTTTGAATAACGACTTGTCCTGGATCATCTCCTCTTCCCGCCCTTCCCGCAACTTGGGCGAGGGTTTGAAAAGCCCGTTCTGCTGCCATATAATCAGAACGGTGTAATACGCCATCTGCCGAAACGACTGCAACTAGGGTGACTTGGGCAATGTCTAACCCTTTTGTCAGCATTTGCGTTCCCACTAATAAGTCCGCTTCGTAGTTGGTAAATTGATTTAAGAGGGAACGGTGTGCGCCTTTGGTGCGCGTGGTATCGCTATCAAATCGTAGGGTGCGTAATTCGGGAAATTCCTGTTCGAGGGCTTGTTTAACTCGTTGGGTTCCTGTGCCAAAATGCTTAAGATAGGGTGAACCACAGGCGGGACATTGTGAGGGCTGCAGTTGGGTATGATTGCAGTAGTGACACCGTAAGGATTGCGTTCCCCCCTCATGGGTATAGTGATAAGAAAGGGAAACATCACAGTGGGGACATTCCATAACATAGCCACAACTGCGACAGGAAACAAAGGTACTATGCCCTCGTCTGGGAATAAAGAGAATACCTTGCTTGCCTTGGGCTTTTAAGTTTTGTAGGGCAGTTTGCAAGGGTTGGCTAAAAATTGAGCGATTCCCCTGTTGTAATTCTTGCCGCATATCAACCACGGAAATGGGCGGTAAAGGGCGAGAATAGATGCGTTCAGGGAGGGAGAGATAATGTTTTTCAGGGGTTTCCCATGTTTCCAGAGACGGCGTTGCTGATCCTAGAATAAGGGGACAATCATCAAGTTCTGCTCGCCATTTTGCCACGGTACGCGCATGATAGGTGGGAAGACGTTGGTTTTGTTTGAAGCTGCTGTCGTGTTCTTCATCAAGGATAATCATTCCCAGTTTCGGAAGGGGGGCAAAAACCGCCGATCGCGTTCCGATGACCACTTGTGGCTCTCCCGTCAACATCTGTCGCCAAGTATCATACCTTTCCCCATCAGATAAACCACTGTGATAGATACAAACTTGCGTTCCAAAACGGGCGCGAACGCGATCGCAGAGTTGGGGGGTTAACCCAATTTCGGGAACCAGAACTAATGCTGAGTCTCCAGCTTGTAAAATGGGCGCGATCGCCTGTAAGTAAACCTCTGTCTTTCCCGAACCCGTTACGCCATGTAATAAGACTTGCTCAAAGCCATTAAGTCCATTAATGTGATTCAAGGCTTCTTGTTGGGCGGTATTTAGAGCCTTAGGCTGATCTAATTCTTGATCAGGAGTTTGGGCAAACCGTAATCTTTCCTGTTCTTGAATCACGACACAGCCTTTTTTTTCTAACCCATAAACTGTGCTAGAAGTCGTGGAACAAGCCTGTAATAATTCCGTTAACCATAACTCACCGCCACGGCGACGGAGAAACTCTAATACTTCCCGTTGACGGGGGGTTAACTCAGGAGACTCTCCCACCAATAAAACCGCTTTCTGACGCTTCGGGCGTGATTGTTGAGGCTGTTGGAGATAGCTTTCTACCCAACCGCGCCGCATTAACTCATTAATTCCCCGTTGTGCGCCTTTAATTTGTTGTCGCAGATATCGGGCGCTATAGTCTCCCAGTTGCTGTGATTGCAGGAGTTTTAATACTGCTGCCCCCATCGGAGAACAAAATTCGGTTGCCCCATTGGGAATTGCCTCTGGTTTTAAGCGAATCCGCAGTTGGGATTTTCCCAGTAACCCGGGGGGTAATGCCGTATGAATCACCGAAAGTAACGGGCTACAGTAATAAGAAGCAACCTTTTCCAGCAATTGCCAATAGCGCTGGGGAAATAGACTTTCACTGACAACCGTTTCCACTTCTCGAACTTGATTTTCTGAGAGATTTTCAGGAAGCGAGGAAACCAGACGGATGGCAATGCCGCCGACAGTTTGATTGCGAAGGGGAACATTTAAAATATCCCCCGATTGCACTGTCATGTCTGTAGGAAGCCGATAAGTGAGTAATCCCTCAATCTCAGGACAATCCACTAAAACTTCTACCCACTGGGCGGTACTATGGGGATTATAATTGCCTTCACTGGCTGCTGCGACAGGCGCGACGGGAGAATTTAACATGGCTTCATTCTAGTCAATCCAAAACTCAAAGGGAAGTCGGGCATAGGCTTGGTTGGGATCATTGAGGACTTTGAAATTTTCCCAAGTGGTTTGGAATCGCTGGAGACGTTCATCAATGGGCGTTTCTTGACCCAATAATACGCGAGCTTCCCCTTGAAACCGTTTTAAAAGCTGTTCTTCAAAGCCACTTAAACGGGGATATTCTTGGACTTGCCAATCCTCCCCTAATTCGGCTGTTTGGGCTGCTTGCGCGATCGCGCTTTCTAATCCCCCTAACTCATCCACTAATCCGAGTTCTTGGGCTCGTTTCCCCGACCAAACCCGACCTTGAGCAATTTCTTTGACTTCTTCGACTGAGAGGTCACGATTTTCAGCAACGCGATCAATAAACTGATTATAAATTTGGTCAACCGTTCCTTGCAACACCGCCAATTCTCCCTCAGTTTTCGGGCGAGAAATCGTATCTAAGCCAGCTAACTCTCCTGTGGCTACCTCATCCCAAGTAATGCCATTTTCATTCGCTAAGTCTTGAATATTCGGTAAAATCCCAAATACGCCAATAGAACCCGTAACCGTTGTCGGTTGGGCAAAAATTTGACTACCGCCTAAAGCAATCCAATAACCACCAGAAGCGGCAGTATTTCCCATGGAAACAATGACAGGTTTTTCTTGTTGCGTTAACTTTAACTCCCGTAAAATGACATCCGAAGCAGTTGCACTTCCCCCCGGACTATTAATCCGCAGCACCACCGCTTTCACCGCGTCATCTTCTCGTAACTTGCGAATTTTCTGGGCATAGCGACTACTGCCAATACTATCTAATGCTCCTTCCCCCGTTACAATAGCGCCTTGAGCATGAAGCACAGCAATTTGATTTTCGGAAGTTTCTTCCGTACCCTCTCTGGCTACCTCACTATAATTAGCTAAAGAAATATTCGGAAAATTATCTTCTTCTTCGGTTTCTGATAACGCTTTTAACTGAGTAATCACCTCATCACGATAGGCAACTTCATCCACTAATCCTGCTTCTAAAGCATTTTCCGCTAATAAAAGTCCTTGGGTATCAACAATTTGCTGGAGAGTCTCAACAGGAATCTCTCGCCCTGTGCTAACACTGTCTAACCATTCTCCCCAAATATCTTCCAAGAGAGTGGTGAGTTGTTCTTCATTTTCAGCACTGAAACTTTCCCGAGTGAAGGGTTCAACTGCGGATTTGTAATCTCCCACTCGCACAATATCAATTCCCACACCATATTGTTCTAACGCCCCAGCAAAGAAGGTTTGTTCTGAACGTAACCCTCTCATTTCTAAATTCCCTAAGGGATTTAAAACCACATTATCCGCAACCGAAGCCAGATAATATTCCCGTTGATTCCAATTCGTGTCATAAGCAATCACTTCTTTTCCACTTTCTTGAAATTCAACCAGCGCCTCACGGACTTCTTTTAAATTGCTATAACCTGTACTATTTGATCCGTCTGTTCCATCCAATAAAATGCCAGAAATGCGATCATCTTCACTAGCTTTTTCAATAGAATTAACCACTTGTTGAACCGTTACAGGACGCGCTTCAGGGGCAAATAAAGCCTGAGGAATATCAAGTGGCGGTTGCATATCTTGAATGGGCTTCGATAAGTCAAAAACTAAAACGGATCCTGAATCAACTTGAGGTTCTCCGTCCCGACTGCCGATAATAATTAGAAGTAAAAATAAACTGCCAGCTCCGGCAATTGAAAATAAAACTAAACCTGTAAAGCTGCCAATTAATGTTGCGAGAATTTGCTTGAGAAAGTTACGCATAAATATCTAGTTTAACTAAGCAACCTCCATTCTAACGTGGATCAAGGGCATCTCTTAAGCCATCTCCTAACAGATTAAACGCGAGAACAGTTAAAATAATCATAATTGCCGGGGGCCACACTAACCACGGTTGTAGCACCAGAATAGAAGCATTCGTTGCCACTGAGAGTAAGTTTCCCCAAGAGGGATCAGGCTGTTGAATGCCCAAACCAATTAAGCTCAAAACCGACTCCGCTAAAATAAAACTGGGAATCGCTAGAGTTGCAGAAATAATAATATAGGTCGCTGTTTGGGGGAGAACATGACGGAGAATAATATAGAAAGAATTACCACCCATAGCGCGAGCCGCTTCGACAAATTCTCGTTGCTTAATCGATAAAACTTGTCCCCGAATTACCCTAGCCAGTCCCGACCAACTGACAAAAGAGGTAATAACAATAATTAAAATAAAACGCTGGGTACTACTTAAGGTTGGCGGTAAAACTGCCGCTAAAGCAACTAATAAATAGATAGTGGGAATCGTCATTAAAACTTCCACTAAACGCATAATAATGGCATCAACAAATCCGCCAAAATAACCGGAAATGCCACCAAAAAACATTCCTAAAGGAAAAGAAATCGCAATGCCAAATAAGCCAATAAATAAGCTAATTCTTCCGCCGTGAATTAAACGGGAAAATTGATCTCGTCCTTGTTCATCTGTTCCTAAAAGATGATATTTTGCTTCGCCAGTGGTTCCAAATAAATGCCAATCCACTTCCCAACCTGAGAAAAGTTCCACAGATTCAAAATCGGGAGGAAGGGGCAAAGAAAGAGAAAAAATAGTATAAGAATTACCAGAAACAAATAACCCTAAAGGGCTTGGTTGTTCAAAATCAACAATTAATTCTCGCTCTCCGGTTTCTAAATCCATTTCTCCCTGTTGTGTGGGATAAACATGGGGGCCAATCCAGTCCCCAGTCTCTTGATTGCGAAAATAAATCTCAGTCGGGGGAAGTAATGAGCCGCCAACTTCTGAAGTATAAGGATCATAGGGAGCCACAAAATCGGCGGCAATGACGATTAAATAAAAAACGAGAAGCAAGGAGGCTCCTAGGCGAGCTAAAGAATTCTTTTTGAGTTTGCGCCACCAGTTCATTTCAAATAATTGACAATGGGCAATAGACAATGGACAATTAAAGTATAGGTTAACTTTAAACTAACTTGTCTTCGAGTCGTTACGGTCCCCTCTGGGGAAAGGGTTGGGGGTAGCCTAGCTCCAATACCAGCACAGGGAACTCCCGAGCCAATGGGCAAAATATAAATTAAAACTTACCAATAACGAATTGTCAATATGGCTTCTTCGATTTGGCCCTACAAAAGCCCTGGCATTCCTGATCACTTGTTTGAGCGTCTCCCAGGAATTCCCCTCACCAAACGGGAGGTAAGGTTGTTATTAATTTCATATTTGCGATTAGAACCTGATTCCGTGTTATGGGATGTGGGGGCAGGAACGGGAACGATTCCGGTTGAATCCGGCTTATTATGTCCTGATGCTCGCATTTTTGCGGTAGAAAGAGACGAAGAGGTGGTGGATTTAATTCGCCATAACTGCACTCGCTTTGGGGTAAAAAATGTGGAAGTTATTCAAGGCGTTGCCCCAGATTGTCTGAGTAAGTTACCCGAATCTCCGCATCGGGTTTGTTTAGAAGGGGGAAAGGACGTCCATAAAAATTTAGAGCAAGTTTGGCAATATATTCAGCCGAAAGGGCGAGTTGTTGCTGTAGCCAATAGTTTAGAAAGTTTATATCGTCTCTCAGAGGGGTTAGCGAAATTACAAGCTCGTAATATTGAGGTGGTGCAGTCTTCTGTGAATCGTTTGGAAACACGGGGCCCCACTCAAGTATTTGCGGCGGTTGATCCGATTTTTGTCTTGAGTGGTGAGAAGTTATAAGGCTCCTGATCAGAGATTGATGCTACCCTAAGGGATGAATCGTTCCGATTCGGAATAACGTTAATTAATTGGGAAAACTCGTTATGGCACATCAGTCTCTTCCCTCACAACCGCAAACTCAATCCACGACTTGGCAAAAGGTGGCAAGATTTTTGGGTTGGAAGTTTTGGGTGGTTCTGATCATGCTCAGTTTTGGGATCACTGGGTATATGGCAGCTTCGGCGCTGTTAAGTCTTAATAATCCCAAAGAGTGTGAATCAGTGTATTGGCCCTTTGCTTCTGGTTCGAGACGGTTATATTGCGCTCAAATGGAAGCTCAGAATGGGGATGCCGAGAGCTTGTTAGATGCCATTGCGCTGGTTTCTGAGTTACCTGAGGATCATCCGCTGCGAGAAGAAATTAATAAAAATATCAAAATTTGGTCAAAGGAAGTTCTGGCTTTAGGCGAACAGCATTTCCAAGCTGGGAATATGGAAAAAGCCCTGAAAATTGCTGATCAAATTCCTGCTAGTGTTGCTTCTAAAGAAGTCATTGCGGAAAAAGAACGTCGTTGGCGAGAAATTTGGGAAAGAGGAGAAGAGATTGAAGAGAAGGTGGAAGCTAAGTTATATGAAACGGAATGGAATGCTGCCTTTGAGGAGGCGGGAAAATTAGTTGATCTTGATAATAATTATCTGGCTAACCGTCGCTACCCCCAACTGATTACGACCATTGAAAACGCCAGAGCCGAAGGGGAAATTGTCGAGGAAGCCCGAGAAGCCTATAATCAGGGAGGATTAGAGAACTTACTGCAAGCGTTGGAAAAAGCCCAAAAAGTCGAAGAAGATAGTTATTCTTATCGCATTGCTCAGTCTTTGATTACGGATGTCGGTGAGGCTCTAATGGCAAAGGCTGAAGAAAATCTGGAACAACGCAATTGGCAAACGGTTTTAAAGGTTACCCGAGAAATCCCCGATAGCTTAGGGGTAGAAGAAAAGATTGCTGATTTGAGAAAGATTGCTCTGGCTGGATCACAGGCACAATTGGGAACAGTGGGGGGATTAGAAGACGCGATCGCGCAAGCCGAACAATTACCAAAAGATCGTCCCTTCTATAATGAAGCTCAAGACTTGATCAGCCGTTGGGAAAAAGAAATTGAAGATGTAAAAATCATTAAGGCAGCGAAGGAATCTTCTCAAGGGGATAGTTTATCGGATCTCCGTGAGGCGGTAGAAAAGGTGGAGGAAGTTCCGAGGGGGAATCCTCGCTATCAACAAGCCCAACAGTTACGACAAGACTGGATTAATACGATTCAAGTGCGAGAAGATCGACCGATTCTCAATCGCGCTAGAGAGATCGCAAGGAGAGGGCATATTGAAGCCTATAGAGACGCGATCGCGCTAGTTAGTAAAATTGGGTCAAACCGAGTTCTCCATTCCGAAGCCCGTCAGGAAATTCGCCAATGGCGCAATGCCATCCAACGCATTGAAGATCGCCCGATTTTATCAGCAGCCAAGCGTCTGGCGAATCAGGGAAGATTAGAAGCCGCTATTGAAAAAGCCTCCGAAATTGGTTCCAATCGCGCTCTCTATTCGGAAGCCCGTCAGGAAATTCGCCAGTGGCGCAATGAAATTCAACGGATTGAGGATCGCCCGATTTTATCAGCAGCCAAGCGTCTGGCGAATCAGGGAAGATTAGAAGCCGCCATTGAAAAAGCCTCCGAAATTGGTTCCAATCGCGCTCTCTATTCGGAAGCTCAACAACGAATTCAGGGCTGGCGTAATACGATTGTTGCTCGGGAAAGTATTGAAAAAGCCCGAAATATCGCGCAAAGACGAACCCCAGACTCGCTTATGCAAGCCATTCAAACCATTGCCCCGGCTAGAAACTCGGATCAATATCGCAATCAAGCCCAACGCTTAATTAATGAGTGGAGTAAACGGATTTACGCGATCGCGATCCGTCGCGCTGATGAAAATAATCTCCAAAATGCCATCCAAATCGCCCAAAGGATTCCCTCCCAAAGTGGGATTTATCAAGAAGCGAGAGGAAAAATCCGACAGTGGCAAGAGGAGTTAAGAGGTGATGAGGAAGAAGAAAATCAGGCTAATCAGACTCAGTAATCCACTTAACGCCGCTTTGAATGGCGAGTAACAGTAAGCCCAAACCAATAAACAGAAAAACAGCCGTCATTAAAACACTCATCCCCATGACTAAGGTTCGCACCGCCACCGCAATGGTAGCAGCCGCTTGGTTGCCATCGGGGAGAGGCTGCTCGGCATAACGACTAATAATCGCGATCGTCAATTTATAGAGAGGAAACGTTAAGCCACTGGCAATGATTGCCCCCAGTAAGGATTTTCTTAACGTTGTTGGATAGTCATTAGTCATTGGTCATTAGTCATTGGTTATTGGTTATTGGTTATTCGTTATTCGTTATTTGTTCACTGGTCACTGATTACTGGTCACTGATCACTGATCACTGGCTTACAAAGGACTAACAACTTTATTTTAATTTTCAGGGGCAAGTTGCTGATTGTCAATTCCACAACTCGTTAAACTG
>CAZTXK010000092.1:0-9385 GCA_964617275.1 uncultured Dactylococcopsis sp.
ACTTTTTCCCAACTTCCGATTTCCTCTCTCATCACTGAACTTTTAGAGCAAAGCCGACAAATCGGTAGAAGTGCAGCCTTGAGGGAATTTCGCCGAAAAGTTCAAAATAAGATCACTTAGTCTGCTTCTAAAACCTCTAAAACCGCTTTTGGGGATAATTTATCCTTAAACCAAACCAGTTTCGCGGGAACATTCTGGAAGTTTACGCCAGCCTTATCTAAGTTTAGACGTTCTGAGATAGCAAGAATTAAGTTATCCACTTGTGCTTTACGAACTTGATGGAATTTTTTGCGGAGATAGTCGGGTCGCCAATAACCCACGATTTCCAAGAGAAATTCATCTCCGTTGGGATGGACTACGCGAAAATCTGGAATCATTACACTACCCGGAATGGGAATGAGATCGACTTCTCTTTCTAGTCGCCACTCGGTTTTTTGTTTTTTCCATCGCTTGGCAAAGGAAGCCTCTAGCATACTGTCATACTCTTTTTCTGGGGGATAATGGCTAACTAACCCACAATGACTATCAAGGCTAAATCGTCCCTTTTTTAGGGTTTTGCTGTAAGGATCGCGGCTCTCTAAAACCACCTTGAGTTCCCAACGGGTGACGTGCAGTAAAGCGGGTAAAAGTTTCGCTAAGGCTAATCCGTAACGGGTGCTAGACTTAAAGACACTCGCGGGCCCATCAATGGTAATAGTAAAGCCCTGATCCGCATCGCCTTCAATATAGGCCATGAGTTGAAAGAGTTTGAGATAGCGAAATAAAAGTTTATACTGCCCCGGAACATTGCGGTGAGCGTTAATTTCAATATAAGTGGCGCGATAGAGGATGCCTTGCACTTGCGAGAGATTGTAGCGGTGGAGAAGTGTCTCTGGTGCAGGGGGTTCAAATTGAGTCAGGATGCGATTTTCCTGTAAGTCGGCATATAAGCCTTGTTCAATTTCAGAGAGAACAACGGTGCGCTTGAGTTCTTCGCTGAGTTCTTCTGCAACCAATTCTAATGTTAAGCGGCGGTTATGAGGGGTGGGAGTAGAATGGGCGGCTTTAGTAAAAACTCGTTGGCGTAATTCTTGCGGTTCGAGGGGACTAATAATTTCAAATGTGGAAAAATGATTTTTTAAGAGGTGGGCAAGTCCGCGTTGAATGCGGTAATCAGTGTTATCCCCTTCTTGTTCAGATAAAGCGCGATCTAGGTCTTTTTGTGGTTTTCCAACGGCGTTTTCAAAGCAAGCAATGAGTTCTTTTGCTAATTGAATTGCTCCATTTTCTTCTTCAACTAATAGCTGCTTGGGGATGACACTTTCCCCATTTTGCCGATGGATTAAATGCTCACTTTTTAGCATTCAGGAATTAATCAATCTCGACTTGTTTAATTTTAGAGGTTAATCCTGATTTTATGTTAATTTGCGATTTTCTCACACCATAGGTTTTGGCAAGGAGTTTAATTAATTCAGCATTGGCTTTCCCGTCAACTGGGGGAGACTGGAGACGAACGATTAATTCCCCCTTGTCTCCAGTTTCAATTTTTTGCTGTTTCGCGTTGGGTTTAACTTTGACTGATAACTTTTTCATTATGATTCAGGCTTAGGAAATTTAGTAATTTGCGCGATCGCGCCCAGTTTTAATTCTCCTTCTTTTACCTGCAATTGATTAATCGCTAAGGAAATTCCTTCCATTTCAAAGTTCGTTAAGTTAAGGATATTTCTTGCTTTTTCTAGCAACGCCTGCGTTAATTCGGGAGATAATTCTTTTCCTTCGGCATAACTGACTGAATCTAAAATAACGCCTCGACCCCCATCACTAATGCGAGGAATAGTCGTAAAGTAAACCTTTTGCGTTTCTCCAGTTTCTTGGATTTTAATTTTAGCATCAATGCTAACTGTTCCCTGTTTCAGGAGATGACATTCCACTGCGAGAACATCTAGGGTCACTTGTTGCTGATCAAATTCTATCTGTAAATTTTCCATCTGATCGCGCAAAGTTTCCGAATTAAAAGCGCGGTTAATATCACCATCAGTCAACAGGATATTCGCTTCTCCCGTACTGGTTTCAGTTAACTCAATATTTCCAGTTAAGGCTTTCATCGGACTTACGGCAATATTTTGGAGACTAATTAATAGCTTCTGCATCCGTAAGTCTTTTTGCATCACTAGCCCATCGCCATCAATGGTTAGAGAAGCAAGTTTTCCTTGGGCAAGTAGCCCAGGATCGGTTTTAATGCTAACATCTAAGCGGTCTGACTCATTCAATTGGGTGGAGAGAGCAAAGGTGGCAATTTTATTCAGGGTTTGTTCGCCCAACTCTGGAGTGGCTAGTGAAAATAGCATTGTCATCTTATCCTTAACTGCTAATCAGAAAACGAGTTCCTATTTATCTTATCCTATATTAAGTTATGTTAACTATCCTCTCTAGTAGGAGAGACTATAGCGTTTCTTAGTTGGTTGTCCTTTGTAACCCAATAACAAATAACAAATAACGAATGACCAAAATTTATTCTTTAATAGAACTAGAAACAGCAATTAACGAAAATCCAGAAAACTGGCGACCCTTAGTTTTAAGCAATGGTTGTTTTGATTTACTGCACGTTGGTCATGTGCGATATTTAGAGACAGCCAAATCTTTAGGAAAAACCTTAGTCATCGGAGTAAACAGCGATCAATCAGTTCGTAGCATTAAACCGCAAACGGGTCATTCTCCCTCTCGCCCTATTATACCAGAACAACAACGCGCCGAAGTGTTAGCCGCCTTAACCGCTGTTGATGCCACTGTCATTTTTTCCGAAACAACCGCAGTTGAACTAATTAAAGCCTTAAAACCTGACATTTACGCCAAAGGAGGAGACTATACTCTAGACACTTTACCAGAAGCAAAAACGGTACAAAGCTATGGTGGGAAAATTGAGTTAATTACTGTGGAAATTCCGACTTCTACTAGCGAAATTATTCGTAAAATTTCTAGTTCAGACTCATGATGGATTATTAACTCTCAAAAAAATGCCAAGATATAAACAGGGATCAATGGAGTTTTTAAAAATGCCGTCAGAAGCTCAAGTAGCGCAAGCGAAATCTAAGTATCCAGAATTAACTGTATTACCTGAGGAAATAATAACAGATTTAGTTTCTCAAAATTTCAAGTGCTGTGTCAGTGGAGAATCAGTTTTAGCGGAACGCCAAGAATACTGGATTGTTAAATATAGTGAGGAAATAGCTAACAAAATGGGGAGACAATACAGCTGTCTATTACCTGATAACTGGGATCCACAGCATGAAGATGATTTAGAAATTTTGCAAAAACTTCAACGGTCAAATTAATCTCTGATATCAAGATGACACAACAAAAAACAGCAACGTTTGGTGCAGGTTGTTTTTGGGGAGTAGAAGCGGCTTTTCAAAAAGTAGAAGGGGTCATTTCTACCTCGGTTGGTTATATGGGGGGTCACTTTCCGAATCCAAGTTATCTTGATGTTTTGTCAAGAATTACAGGTCATGCTGAAGTAGTTCAAGTTGAGTATGATTCTGAGGTCATTAGCTATAACAACCTATTAAATATTTTTTGGTCAATTCATGATCCGACCCAATTTAATCGCCAAGGCGCTGATCGGGGAGAACAATATCGCTCGGTGATTTTCTATCATGATCGAGAGCAAGAAATGATCGCTAAAAGGTCAAAGCATCAATTAGAAATGTCGGGAAAATATGAGCAGCCCATTGTCACTAAGATTGAACCTGCCGGTGAGTATTATCTCGCCGATGAAAGTCATCAGAAATATTACCAAAAGAAGAAATTAAGCTCGCAAACTTATTAAAAATGTATAGTAAATATTATCCCATTAGTCATTGGTATTCGTAGATGAATTATTTAATTATTGGCGCAAGTCTTAATCCGAATAGTCACAGTCAAGTCTTAGCAGAACAGGCGCAACAATTGTTCCAAGTCCATGGGAAACCAGCCCAATGGCTTGATTTACGAGAAGTAACCCTTCCTATGTGTGATGGCAGTGCTGCTTATAACAATCCCAATCTTCCTCCAGTAGCAGAAATGGTTTCTCAAGCCCAAGGGATTCTTGTTGCTACCCCTATTTATAATTATGATGTAAATGCCAATATTAAAAACTTTTTGGAACTAACGGGCAAGTCTTGGCAAGGAAAAACTGTAGGTTTTCTCTGTGCTGCTGGAGGAAAAGGGAGTTATATGTCAGTAATGCCCTTTGCCAACAGTTTGATGTTAGACTTTCGTTGCTTAATTATTCCGCGCTTTGTCTATGCCACTTCAGAAGCCTTTTTTGAAGGCAAACTCGTGGATAATACCATCAAAACTCGATTGGCAGAAATCGTTGAGCAGTTGGTGGAAGTTACAGAAGCCTTAAACCATGTTGATTATAGCGTTTCTTAGTCGGCTGATAACAGTAATCAGTGACCAGTGACCAGTGACCAGTTACCAATAACAAATAACGGTCTTCACCGATAATCAACTTTTTCAGCAACCCCTAACTAAAGTAAAAATAAGTTGCTTGTAACGTCCCGACTAAAAAGCCTAAAATTCCCCCGAGATTAACAATTGCTTGTAATTCATTTTTAACAATAGAATTAACTGTGGTTTCTAACTCTTCAGGAGTTGTTGCGTTAACGCGGTTGATAATGACTTCATCAATGGATAAGATTGGGATAATTTTGGTAACAATTTCCTCTAATTCTTCTTCTAGATATCGCTCTAAAATTAATGATAACTCTTCACTTACTACATCTAGAGACTGATCCACTGATTCTGAGGATTGTAAGCGTTTAATAATCAGTACCGCCACATCTTCCCAATCAATAGAACTCCCTAAAGATTGGACTAAATCTGCTCCTTTATCTTGTAAATAAGTCTGCACCGATTCGCGGACGGTTTTACGGAACTGGCGAACGGTAGAAATGGGTAGATTTTGCAGGGATAAACTTTTTAACCATTCCCGAAGACGAGTCCGAACTTCAAGGGTAACAACTAATTCTTCAATGCGAAGATTTGCCGTTTCTTTTTCATCTAAGCAAAAAGCTCGTAATCGGTTTAAAGTATTTCGTAAGCCAAATAAATTCGCGACCACCCAATAAGTGCCACTAGATTTTTCTCGGAAGGTTTCATCAATAATTTGGATATTGCGATCGGTGAGCAAATCAATAATGATTTGTCGAATACGGTTCGGCGGTAAAACAACATCCACTAGCCAGTCGGAAAGCTGTTTAGCTTGATTATCTGTAAACTGAAAATCAACGAGAACTTGGTCAAAAATTTGATTGAGTTGCGCTTCTAAAAAGTCCTCTCTTCGGGCTAAAACTTTAACTAAACGCGGTAAGGATTCACTAAATAAATCTCGGAGAACATTGCCAAGAACTTGGGCGCTTTTTTCTTGTTTATTTTGCCCAATTTGCTGAATTGAGGATTTTAAAAGCCATGAAATCGCTGCTTTAACTCGTTCTGGCTGTAAGAGACGACGGGCAATTTTTTGTAATTCTTCTGGGGTTAAGAGTGACCCCATAATCGTATTAGCCACTCGTTGGGCGAGATTGGCTTGATTACGAGGGATTAAGCCGGGGGTAAAAGGAACTCGCTTTTGACCCAAATAAAGGGGCTTATAGGGGCGAAATAGCATTTTAATGGCAATGTCGTTGGTGAAATAGCCAATGACTGCGCCTGCGACGGGAGGAACAAAAAGTAACCCAAGTTCAGAAAAATTCAAAGTTAATCGGATAAGCAGTACACTTAGACTATTTTATCGGAATTTGCAACCGTGGAGAAACTAGCTGTTAAGTTAACCCCATGTACAATTCTGGTTTTTCTTACTGCGATCGCGCCCAAATCAAGATATCATCAACATATTGCTTCAAGCACTCATCAATGGATACAATTCCCTGAAAGTGGAGTTGCAATAACTTCTCTGGATTAGGGGGATGGGCAACCACTACCGTAAAATTGGATGAATAACAACGAAACCTATCTCAATCACCCCACTTTTGGCTTACTGTATCGAGTTTGTGTCGTTGAGCAAAACCAAGAAATTTTTACGACGCTTTATGCTCAACGTTTATTTTTCCTTGTAACAAGGACTGACAAAGGCTTATCCTTTGAACCGAAAAGTCGTTCCGAAGCGCGGTTAATTATTGAGAATCGCCTTCGGAAGCTCCGTCGTGCACGCGCGCAAGAGGAATATTCGGCTTTGAGCAAGACTTATAAAATTCTTTTTCAATGACTGGTAACATTACAAAACGCATTCAAAAAATCCAAGAGACCCTTCCTTCAAAAGTAAGACTGATTGCGGTGACGAAGACGGTTTCCACCGAAGCTATCCGAGAAGCCTACGCAGCTGGGATTCGAGATTTTGGGGAAAATAAAATTCAAGAGGCTCTTGCCAAACAGGAAGAATTACAAGACTTGAATGATATCTGTTGGCATTTTTTGGGGCATTTACAAAGCAATAAGGCGAAACAAGCCCTCACCCATTTTCATTGGATTCATACCTGCGATCGCGCTAAACTTGCCCAACGCCTCAACTCTCTCCTCGGAGACTTAGAAATTCCCCCCCCAAATCTTCTTTTGCAAGTTAAACCAGTGAAAGATCCCAACAAGTACGGCTGGGAAATTCCAGAATTATGGGAAGCCCTCCCTACCCTGAATCAGTATAATCATTTACCAATTAAAGGATTAATGACAATTTTGCCTCTCAATCAATCTCAAGAAGAAACTAAAGCTGCGTTTGGCAAAGTTTGTGATTTAGCACAACAAATTAATACCCAAAAAGATTTAAATTTCACAATGGAAGAACTTTCCATGGGAATGTCTGCCGATTATTCTCTAGCCATCGAAGCTGGAGCAACCATGATCCGCCTCGGACGAACAATTTTCGGTGAACGTCCCGACTCTCTTCCTGAAAAAAATTAATCAAACATTTTTCAATTTTAAAAATTCAGAGTAAAATTAGCGTGAACTTTCTTGTAGAAGTTCAGGTTGGCTTAGTCTAGGAAGTGAGTGATCTTGATTAACGAATTTAAGTTTAAATCAAGAGAAAATTCCTATAAAATGGCTGGCATAGCTCAAGATTTACATTAATTCGCTGTATTATTTTTGAAGGGAGAGGAAAGAGTGAGTAACGTATTTAACAAATTAAAGGATTTTGTTGGCTTCAATGAGCCAGAAGAGTTTGAAGACTACTATGATGAGGAGGAAACTGAGGATCATACCTATGCTTCCCAAGCAGCCCCAGTTGCAGAGGAACGCCCAACCCGACGCGCTACCAGTCAGCAACCGAATCGTTTTGCTTCCCAAGCACGAGAAACAACTACTTCTACTTCTACCAAAAGTAATGTTATAGGTATGCCAGGAACAAATAATAATGGACTCAATGAAATTGTGGTGATTGAGCCACAATCTTTTGAGAAAATGCCAGAGGTAATTCAGGCTCTACGGGAACGAAAAACGGTTCTTCTTAACTTAAATATGATGGAACCTGATGATGCTCAACGGGCGGTTGATTTTGTCGCTGGCGGAACTTATGCCATTGATGGCAACCAAGAGCGGGTAGGAGAGAGCATTTTTCTCTTTACCCCCAATTGCGTCAATGTTACCAGTCGCTCTCATAGTACCCCCACCGCCACCCAAACGGCAGGTTCAGAGCAGGTACAACACATGGCAACTCCCACTGCAAATTGGCGTAAACAAGAGGATTCGATCGCGCAGTAAGCGAGATCGGTTAAGGTGAGGGGGGAAACGATTGACGAATGACGAGATAACAGTGTCTATACGATTTGGAATGATTGGCGGCGGGGTAATGGGTGAAGCCATCCTTTCTCGCCTCCTTGCACAAGAGTTTTATTCCCCAGAAGCGGTGTTAGTGAGTGATCCTTCACCGGAAAGACGGGAAGCCTTAGAACAACGCTATCAAGTGCAGGTTACTGAGAGTAATCGTAAGGTCATGCAGTCGGCTTCAGAGGTTCTATTGCTGGCGGTGAAGCCACAAGCGTTACCGAAAATTGAATCAGACTGGGATGGGGCGCAGGAAAATTTAGAACATCGTCCTTTATTAATTTCGATTTTGGCTGGCATCCCGATTTTACGCCTCAAAGCAGGGTTAGATCCGTTGCCAGTGGTGCGGGTGATGCCCAATACCAATGCTACAGTTGGGGAAGGAATGAGCGCGATCGCGTCAGGATCAGGGTTACGCCCAGAACAGCTTACCCTTGCTAAAAATATCCTCGGTGCTGTGGGCAAGGTGGTCGAAGTGCCAGAAAGTGCCATGGATGCGGTGACAGGCGTTTCGGGATCAGGGCCGGCTTATGTGGCGCTGTTGATTGAATCGTTAGCTGATGGGGGAGTCGCTGCGGGGTTATCCCGTCAAGTGGCTTTAGAACTAGCGATGCAGACGGTTTTAGGCACGGCAACCCTGTTACAAGAAGAACAACTGCACCCGGCCCAACTCAAAGATCGCGTTACTAGCCCCGGTGGAACGACCATTGCAGGGGTTGCTGAGTTGGAAGCGGCCGGTTTTCGGTCGGCAGTTATTAAGGCGGTACAAGCGGCAAAAGCGCGATCGCAGGAACTTGGGAAATAATCCCCTCTTAACTTACGCTCACTACTCAAAATCGTTATGAGTATGATATAGTGTTTACAGATTGTAAACCTAAAAGTTAAGGAGTATCTGTTATGACCGAAGAATGCCTTAGAGTTGGACAACCAGCCCCAGATTTTAGTGCTACTGCCGTAGAAGACCAAGAATTTAAAAACGTTAAACTCTCGGATTATCGTGGGCAGTATGTGGTTTTATTCTTCTATCCTTTAGACTTTACCTTTGTTTGCCCCACTGAAATTACCTCCTTCAGCGATCGCGCTCAAGAATTTAAAGACCTCAATACCCAAGTTATGGGCGTTTCCGTTGATAGTGAGTTTTCTCACCTCGCTTGGATTCAAACCGAGCGCAAAAACGGCGGTGTTGGCGACTTAAATATTCCACTGGTTTCTGATATCAAGAAAGAAATTAGCAGTGCTTATAATGTTCTTGATCCTGATAATGGCGTTGCCCTGAGAGGATTATTCATCATTGATAAAGAAGGAACCATTCAACACGCTACGGTTAATAACTTAGCGTTTGGTCGCAACGTGGATGAAGTCTTACGTACCCTGCAAGCGATCCAGCACGTACAGGCAAATCCCGACGAAGTTTGCCCTGAAGGCTGGAAACCCGGTGAGAAAACCATGAATCCTGATCCTGTTAAATCCAAAGTTTACTTTGCTTCGGTATCATAATAAATAGTTAATTTGGTTAAGTTAAACAAGGCGATCGCGCGATCGTCTTGTTTTTTTGTGATCAACCAGTAGCCATTTATGGAAAACGGAAAAATTGAAGCCATTTGGATCA
>CAZTXK010000093.1:0-7427 GCA_964617275.1 uncultured Dactylococcopsis sp.
AGGTTTAATATGGAATATCCCTCTCATCCTCTAACTGCATTAGGGGCAACTAATTTGGCACAAATTTTAGAAATTAGCCCCAATGAAATCTATGTGGGTAGTGTGGAAACTCTCAGAATTCAATATGCAAACTCGAAAGCAAGGAATAATTTAGGTTATTCGTTAGAAGAATTACAAAAAATGACTCCTCCCTATTTTGTTCCTGATTTGACCCCTCAAAAATGTAGGGAATTGCTAAATCCATTAATTACAGAGGAAAAGACGCAGATTAAATTAGAAACTTTTCATTATCGTCGTGATGGTAGCAGTTATCCTGTCGAAGTTTACTTACAGTTAATTCAAAAAGAGCACCAATCTCTATTTGTCGCCAATATAATTGATCTCAGCGAGAGTAAAAAAGTTGAAACCTCTTTACAAGAAAAAGTGTTACAATTAGAAGGAATTGCTAATAATATTCCGGGAGCTATTTATCGCGTTTCTTATTCACCTGAGGGAAAAAGTAAAGTTGATTATGTCAGCGATCGCATTCAAGATATTATCGAAGTGTCTCCCGATTTTCTTTATGAAGATTTTGATAACTTCATCAATTTGATTCACCCAGAAGATCGAGACGCTTTTATCGAGCGCATGACCGATACAATTAATAATTTTAATCCCTTATTTTGGGAAGGCAGAATTATTACCCCTTCTGATCGTTTAGTTTGGATACAACTGCGATCGCAGCCGCAACGCTATCCTGATGGTTCAATTGTTCGCAATGGGGTAGTTATTGATATTACGGCTAAAAAAGAAGCGGAATTAGCCCTAGAAGAAAGTCAAGAAAAATTCCGTCAATTTGCTGAAAATATTGATGATATCTTTTGGATGATTGATCCGGGAATGGTGAAACTCGTCTATGTTAGCCCCGCCTATGAGAAAATTTGGGGACGTTCTCCCGAGGAAGTTAAAGAAGATCCTCGAAATTTAATTAATGGTGTTCATCCTGAAGATCGTCCTCTTGTGCAAGAGGCAATTAGTAAACCCATTTTATCAAAACAAGATACCGAATATCGAATTGTTCGCCCTGATGGGGAAATTCGCTGGTTGCGCGATCGCGCTTTTCCCATTAAAAATCAACAAGGAGAAGTCTATCGTGTGGCAGGTATTGCCCAAGATATTACTCAAGAAAAACAAGCTCAACAAGAAATTGCTCGGAATCAGGAATTAAGAGAAGTTATTTTTAATGAAGCAACGGATGCCCTATTGTTACTTGAACCTGAAACCTTAAACATTTTAGATTGTAATCGCCAAACGGTAAAAACATTTCTTGCTGAGGGCAAAAATTATATTATAAGTCGCAAAGCAGATTGTCTTTATAAAGGCTCTATTTCTGAGCTTCAAGAAATACTGGAACAGCAAGAATTTTGGCAGGAAGAACTAATTTTAAATAAATTTGATAAAACCGAATTTTGGGCAGATATTACTTGGAAACAAATCGAAATTACTGGCAATACCATGTACTTAGTGCGAGTGACTGATATTAATGAGCGTAAAGCCTTTGAACAGGAACTAAAAGCAGCCAACGAATCTTTAGAATTAACCAATGAAGAATTAGCTCGCGCCACCCGATTAAAAGATGAATTTCTTGCTAGTATGAGCCACGAAATTAGAACGCCCCTTAATACCATTTTAGGCATCTCAGAAGGATTAAGTGAAGGCTCATTTAAAACTCTCAGCGAGGCTCAAAAACAAGCAGTTAACACAATTAACACCAGTGCCAAACACCTCCTTGCTTTAATTAATGATATTCTGGATTTAGCCAAAATCCAATCAGGTAAAATTACCCTAAGTTTTGGATATCCCAGTATTCCATCCTTATGTAAAAATAGCCTCAGTGTAGTTCGTCAAGAAGCGCAAAAAAAGCAAATTAAATTAAAAAGTAATTTTCAAACAGGGTGTACGACGATTAATGCCGATGAATTAAGGATTCGACAAATTTTAATTAATCTGTTGAGTAATGCAATTAAGTTTACACCAGAAGGCGGAAACGTCACTCTCAAGGTGACAGAAGATGAGAATCAGGAAAATATTATTTTTAAGGTTATAGATACCGGAATTGGGATTTCTCAAGAGGGGATAGAGCAAATATTTGAGCCGTTTGTGCAACTAGATGCTCAGTTAAACCGTCAATATTCTGGTGCAGGGTTAGGATTATCTTTAGTTCGCCGCCTCACTGAATTACATGGGGGAGAAGTGATCGTAGAAAGTAAAGTTGGCGAGGGAAGCACCTTTTCTATTAAACTCCCCTATACCGAGGTATGTTTAATTTCTAATGATGTTTATCCGAATCTAAGTTCCCAAAGAATCACGAACTTTCCTGTGACACCATTGGTTTTATTAATTAGCGCTGATATCGGAAGAAATGAAAGCACTTGTAGTTATTTAGATGCTTCCGGCTATGAAGTAGCGACAGTAACAGAAGCTGATCAGCTATCAGCAACAATCGAAGAAATTACCCCCCAAGTCATTGTCATTGATCTGGAAAGTTTCTCCTCAACCGGAATCACCTTAATTAAGAAGCTACGAGAGGTACCAGCACTTAATAAAATTGCAATCATTGCGTTGCTGGGTTCTGATATGGAGACTCAAGAAGAAGAGATTTCGGCGGCTGGAGTTAATTCTTACTTAATTAAACCGATTCGTTTGCGTCAACTGCTGAGTCAGATTCAAAATTGGCTTCCCGAGGAATTTCTACAGTAAAAATTGATCCTTCCGGCTCATTATCTTCCACATAAATAGCTCCTTGATGCGCTAAAACTGCCATTTGGCAAAAGGCTAATCCTAATCCTGTTTGATTAATATTCTGATAATCTGTTCCCGTTTCATATTTTTGGAAAATCTTTTCTTTGAGTTCATCACTAACGCCTTTTCCTTGATCGATCACTTTTAAAATAATTTGCTCAGGCGTATCTCTCAGTTTAACCTGAATTTCTTTTCCTCGCGGTGAATATTTAAGGGCATTAGAAAGAAGATTATTCACAATTCTTGAGAAGAGATGAGAATCAACAGCAGCCCGATCATTTTCTATGTCTAAATCAGAGGTAAGGGTAATATTTTTAGCTGACGCGATCGCGCTAAATTCTTTCACTAATTTCTCTAATAAGGGCTTTAATTCTATCGAAACAGGATTTAACGCCAAGCGCCCTGTTTCCAATTTTGCCATCGTGAGTAAGGTTTGAATTTGCTCTTCTAAACGTTTTCCAGCAACATGAATTTGCTCAACTTTCTGGCTTTGCTTACTATTTAACTGTGTCGCTTTCAACATTTCACATGAGAAAGTAATGCTAGTAACAGGATTTTGTAGATCATGAACAATAATTTCTGCCATTTCTTCTCGACGTTTTAGCAGTAATTGTAAATGATCATACTGCTGTTTAATTCGTAGCATGGAATGCAGGCGCGATCTCAATTCGATCCAATTTAAAGGCTTACTTAGAAAATCATCTGCTCCCGCTTCTAAGCATCTAGCTAAATCTTTTTTTTCTGTTAGCGCCGTTACCATAATTATGGGAATATATTGATAGCTGGGATTTTCTTTTAAGTAAGAACAAAGTGTAATCCCATCAATTTCTGGCATCATCACATCTAATAAGATGACATCCACGGGATTTTTTTCTAGCCACCTAAGAGCGCGAGTGGCATTTTGAGCATAGGAAAGTTCATAGTCTTCTCCTTCTAAAAGAGCTTCAATGACATCAAAGTTGCTAATTTCATCATCAACAATGAGGATAGAGGGTTTAGTCGTCATAAAAAATTACTATATGATATTAGTGAGAGTTCATTTTAGACTGATTGGATTTAATTGACTTCATAAAATCAACCATTGGCTGTGGATAATCCACTCCTAAAATCACGCCATAATCTTTTTGTTGCCCTTGAGAGAGTTTCCAAGGTTCATGGATCAAATCCCCAGGAATCTTCCTTAATTCTGGTAACCAAGCCCTTAAATAATCGCCTTGGGGATCATAAGTTTTAGACTGTTTGGGAATATTAAAATAACGAAACTCTCTGGCATCATTGCCCACGCCCGCCGTATAATTCCAATTTCCCCAATTACTACAAACGTCATAATCAATGAGTAAAGATTCAAACCATTCTGCGCCCATGCGCCAATCAATTCCTAAATTTTTTGTCAGGAAACTTGCCACATTTTGGCGACCCCGATTTGACATAAATCCAGTGCTGGCAATTTCACGCATATTAGCATCAACTAAGGGATAGCCTGTTTTTCCATCTTGCCAGAGTTTAAACTGTTTCCAGTTTTGTGTCCAGGGTAAAGTCACTCCCTGTAAGCCTCCCTGATGAAAGACTGCATTGCCAAATTTGAGACACACCAAACGAAAATAATCCCGCCACATCAACTCAAAAATTAACCAATAAGTGGAATCATTTTTGACTCTTTCTTGTTCATAAGTTTGGACTTCTTCATAAATATAGCGAGGAGACAAACAGCCTCTGGCTAACCAAGGGGAAAACTTGGAAGAATAATTTGCCCCTAACATTCCATTACGGGTTTTTTTATAAACTTGCAGACAATCCTCTTCCCAAATATATTCCCTGAGTCGTTTAATTCCCTGACTTTCGCCGCCGCTAAATGGAAGCACCCCCCTTGTGTCAGGAGAAACAGGTTGCACGCCTAAACTCTCTAAGTTAGGAAGTTCACCGAGAGATACATTAAGATCCCCCCAACCCCCCTTACTCAGGAGGGCGAAGGTGTTACCCTCAGCTTCTCGAAGGGGGAAACTTGCGCGAATGGTGGCTTGTTTTTCTACAGCTTTGCGATATTGGGTAAAAACATCAGGAAGCTGATTCACCGCCATCGGTAAATCCTCAAGATGATGCAGTGTTCCTCCCCAAAATGAGGTTAATTTTACTCCTAAAGAAGTAACATTGTTAGCCAGTGCTTTCTCGACGTTTATTTCTTCTGCGGTTACTTCACGATGAAAGAAAATATCAGTTATGTTCAGTTGTTGAACTAATTCAGGAATAATGTTTTCTGGTTTTCCAACTCGAATGAGAAGATTACTTCCTTTATTTTTAAGATTCTCTCGTAAATTGGCAACGCTTTCTAATATAAATTGGGCGCGAAATCCTCCAGTCTTCGGAAATCCAAAGGCAGTTTTACCGAATTCTCTCTGGTCAAAACAATAGAAGGGAATAATATTTCTATTACTTTGACTTGCCTGAAATAGGGGTTCGTGATCATGCACCCTTAAGTCATTACGATACCAAATTAGGATTGTCTGTTGAATCATTATATCAGTGACCAGCTTGCCGAAGGGTGATCAGTTACCAGTTACCATTAAAGGAGAAAACAAGTTTTGGGTTAAAACTCTCATAACTTTAGTGATATTCCAGAGAAATCAGTGGAAACTCAGCTAACTTGTTGCTAACATTTTAGCATCTATTCCCTATTATTTACTGAGAAAACTCAAGATTTAATTGAAATTACTGATAAACAACGATCACAAGTAATCCCTTTTTTAAAAAATGATGTTGCACTCTATCCCCCCAATCCTTACTTCGCTCCGGCCCTGTAAAATCAAATTAGGAACGCCATGCCGTTAGAAGGGTGACAGGGTTTAAAGGGGAAAAACGGGTAAGATTCGCAATGGGAAGAGAACGAGAGATTTGGATCTGTAAAGCGCGATCGCGCCACTGATGCTTTCTCAACCAGCTTCTGGCTTCTTCTAAATGTTCTAGGGTTGCTAGGGCAAACACAATCATTCCCTCTGCGACTAATTTGGTCTCACAGTGATCTAAAATAGCTGATAGATTGCCTCCGGTTCCGCCAATAAAAATCCGTTGCGGCGGTTCTGAATCAGGGAGTGTATCAGGGGCATTTCCCGCGATCGCGCTGACGTTATCAACCTGAAGACGCTGACAATTTTCTTTAATGAGAGATACGCCCATTCCTGTTTTTTCTATGGCGTAAACGTGGGAAGTGGGGAATAAACGGGCAATTTCAATGGCAACCGCCCCGGTTCCAGCGCCAATATCCCAGATAATTTGATTCGGTTTCAAGGCTAATTCGGCTAAAATTAACGGACGAATTTCCCGTTTTGTAATTAATCCAGGGCGATCAGGGAAACTTAAAAATGTCTCATCGCTTAAGCCTAATTTTGGTAATGTTTCAGGATCAGGAATTACTGACGGTTGACGGATTAAAATGACAACATTTAGGGGGGAAAAGTCTAAACTTTTAACCGTTTCTAAGTCAAACCCTTGACAGCGTTCTTCCGTTCCTTCTAGATTTTCACACACCCATAACTGATAAGAAAAGGGCAGATCTAGAGCCGTTATTAATTGCGCGATCGCGCTCGGATTATTTTGGTTATCAGTCAGAATCCCAATCTTTTCATCTCCCCGTTGAATCGCTTTCAATAACGCTTCTGTATTCCGACCGTGGGCGCTAATTAAAGTAGCATCTTGCCAAGGAATTTTGATGCGATTAAAGGCAAGTTGTAGGGAAGATAAATGCGGATAAAAGGCTAACTGATGCGGTGAAAAATGTTCTAATAAAAACCGTCCTAAACCAAAAAAAAGGGGATCGCCACTAGTGAGAATAACAATCTTTTCTTGGGAATTGAGGTAAGTTTTAAGCAGCGCGATCGTTTCTTGAAAATTCCCTAACTTAACCTTGGTTGCTGAGGTTAGAGAGAAATAACTGAGTTGTCTTTCACTTCCCACTAAAATTGTCCCTTGGGCAATAATTTGTCGCGCTTGTTTGGTTAAACCAGCTTCCCCATTTAAGCCCACTCCGACAACATTAATAACTAATTCCTGATTCATATTTTCTCTTGACTTAACAGCAGCAAAGCATTAATAATTGAACCAGTAACCGCCGATCCGCCTTTCCGCCCTGTCACTCGAATTTGCGGAACATTCGTGGCTGCCAGCATATTTTTAGACTCAATTACTGACACAAACCCCACTGGCGCACCAATCACCAACTGTGGTTGGGCAACTCCATTTTTGATACAGTCACATAACGCTAAAAGGGCGGTTGGGGCATTACCAATGGCATATATTGCTGTCGGGTATTTCTGAACACAATTAAGTAACCCTGTTTCCGTGCGCGTTTGATTTGGGGCTGCTTTTTGGGCTGCTTCAACTGCACAAATTACAGGATTTTGAGACGTTTTATTGACCATCCCTTGGATGCTTTGTTTAACCATCCCCACATCAACAATAATCGGAGTTTGTCTTAAAAATGCTTCCACCGCCAGATCAATCACTTGATCACTAAAGTAAAACAAATTTAAGAAATCAAAGTCAGCCGTAGCATGAATTGCCCGACGAATCACCTGATACTGTTTTTCAGGATAATCATGTTCCCCGACTTCTTGATCAATAATGGCAAAACTTTCTTCGACAATGGGATGATT
>CAZTXK010000093.1:7527-9380 GCA_964617275.1 uncultured Dactylococcopsis sp.
TCACTGATCATTGCTAAAACTAACAACAGGAAAATCAGGTTCACGGATAAAAGCAGTCATATCAGGAAATCTCCTTAATTCTGCTTGGTAAATGGTTAATAATTTCGGGTCAATTTCTAACCATTGATCATTAATTGCCGTTAATGTGGTGCAAATTTCCTCTCGTTCCGACTGATCTGGAATTTTACCAAAATATCCTAACGTAACATGAGCTAAAAAGTGATAATTTTGTTCTAATCCTAAAGATAATAAATCTCGATTTTGATAAATCGCCCGACGTAACTTAATGACCTGTTGATAAGAATATTCATCTTTGGGTAATAAGCCCACCACGATCGCGCGAGGACGAATAATTAACCCTAATAATTGCCATTGTAAAGGTTTATAGACAGGATTTTCTTGTTGATACTGCTGAAAACTAATCGCGATTTGTTGCTTAAGTTGGGTTTCAAAATCTGGATTTTTTTCCACAGCCACCTGAAATTGATCCCCCCAAATTAAATCCGCTAGGGTGACATGAAAACTGGTGGGAGGAACCGGTAGAATAAAATCTCGGGGGAGTTGACTTAACAGACGCTGTTGGGTTTGCTTCAGGTGATAATAAAACCCCTCATTATTGTTATCTTCCTCGCAGGGAGGAGTGGTAACGCTATATCCCGGGAATGATCGCGCCTCCACTTTCCCCTGTTCATCCCGTTGAAATTTCGGGGATTCCTGAATATTCTTCAATTGTGTCGGATACTGGGCGGGTTGCGATAACCGTCCGACTTCTTCCACGTACTTTTGATAGGCTTCGTCCAAGGCTAATTCATCTCCTAGTTAACCGTTCATACAACTACGATAAAGGAAAAATCGACAAAAAACATCATTCAATTATGCCTGTTTACTTTTTTTGGGGGGAAGATGAATATCGCTTAACCCAAGCCATCACTGCTTTACGCAAGGAAGTCGTTGATCCGCTATGGGGAGACTTCAATGAGGATATTATTCCAGGAGATCGGGAAGAAGCCATGACAGAAGCCCTCTATCAAGGGTTAACCCCTCCTTTTGGCGCAGGGAATCGGTTGATCTGGGTGCAAGACACCACCATCGGTCAACGTTGCTCAGAGGCGTTATTATCGGAGTTAGAGCGCACATTACCGAAACTCCCTGAAACCTCGCATTTATTATTAAGTAGCCAGAAAAAACCTGATGGGCGGCTCAAATCAACGAAGTTACTCAAAAAATATGCGCACCTTAAAGAGTTTAGTTTAATTCCTCCTTGGCAAACAGAAGAATTGTTTAAGCAGGTGGAAACCATGGCAGCAGAAAAAGGGGTACAACTAACAAAAAGTGCTGTCGAGTGTTTAGCGGATGCAGTGGGGAATAATACACGGCTTTTATCTCAGGAATTAGAAAAGTTATCTCTGTATGCGGAAGAGACAAACGGGAAATTAGACGAAAGCGCGATTTCGCAACTGGTTACCACCAATACCCATAATAGTTTGCAACTCGCCACAGCCATTCGTAACGGTGAAACCAATCAAGCCCTACAATTACTCACCGATTTATTAAACCGCAATGAACCCCCCTTAAAACTTGTTGCTGTGTTAGTGGGGCAATTTCGCACTTGGCTTTGGGTGAAACTCATGATCGAAAAAGGGGAAAAAGACAATAGCGCGATCGCAAAAGCCGCCGAAATTAATAATCCGAAACGGGTTTACTTTCTCCGTAAAGAAGTGCAAAATCTTTCTTTACAACAACTTTTACAAGTCTTTCCCCTATTATTAGACCTAGAAACCGCCCTCAAACGGGGAGAAGATTCCACAATCACTCTGCAAACTCAATTGATCCAAGTGTGTCAGGTGTTTGAA
>CAZTXK010000094.1:0-1764 GCA_964617275.1 uncultured Dactylococcopsis sp.
CTATTTTAGAGTTGCCTCCAATTGATGCTGTTTCCAAAGCGAATAATATAAGCCCTCTTCTTGCAGTAATTCTTCGTGACTACCAGCTTGGACAATTTTCCCTTGATCCATTACCAACAGTCGATCCGCTTGGGCAGCAGCCGAGAGTTGATGAGTAATGAAAATAACCGTTTTTCCGTTTACTCCTGCCGATAAATTACTTAAAATATCGGTGGCAGTCCGATTATCCACACTGGAGAGAGCATCATCTAAAATCAAAACGGGCGCATCAATTAATAAAGCCCTTGCTAAAGAAGTGCGTTGACGTTGTCCGCCAGACAGGGTAATTCCTCTTTCTCCAACAATGGTTTCATAGCTTTGGGGAAAGTTGACAATCTCAGAATGAATTTGGGATTGTTTGGCTGATGATTCAATTAAGAAAGACTCAGCATAGGGATCGCCATAAGCAATATTATTTTCCACTGTGGTGCTAAATAAAAAGCTGTCTTGGGGAACATACGCGATCGCGCGTCGTAAATCGGCTAACTTCACCTTCGTAATATCTTTTCCATCTAGGAACATCTGTCCTTCTTCCACGTCTAGCAGACGAGGAATAACATGGGCTAAGGTTGATTTTCCCGCGCCAATTGACCCCACCACAGCTACCAACTCTCCAGGTTGAATGGTAAAGTTAACGCCAGTTAGCGCCGGTTGTTGGGATCCCGGATAAGAATAAGTTAAGTTTTTCGCTTCTAGGTGTCCTTGGATTTCTTCGACAGGAAACGATACGGCATCGGGAGCATCCTGAATTTTCGGTTCAGTTTGAAAAATTGATTCCACGCGATCGACACTGACTTCTCCGCGTTGGTAAGCAGTAATCGTGAATCCTAGTAACGCAATGGGGAAGACTAAACGTTGAGCATAGATAATCAAAGCAACAAAATCCCCGTTACTAATAATACCAGCACCAATTCCGCGAGAACCAAACCCTAATAGTAATAATAAGCTCACCGCTGCCAGAGCTTCAATAATGGGGAATAACAGGTTACGAGTTCGGGCTAATTTTAAGTTAGCACGTAGCAGATTCTGATTTTTCTCCCCAAACACCTCTCGTTCATTTTCTTCTTGAGAATAGATTTTAATCAGAGAAATGCCACTCATATCTTCCTGAATTAACTGACTAATATCAGAAAGATTTTCTTGCACCTCTTGTTGTTGCTCACGAAGATTATTACTAAATAGCTGCACTGCGATTAAAATGAAGGGATAAGGCGCGATCGCGAGTAAGGTTAAACGCGCATCCACCGATAACATAAAGGGAAGCGTAATCCCATAAGCAAAAACAGTATTCACCAAACTTAATACGGCAAACCCCACCAGACGACGAATATTATCCACATCACTGGTCGCCCGATTAATCAAGTCTCCCGAGGTATTAACGGAAAAATAGGCTGGTTCTAGGCGCAATAAATGCTCAAATATCCGCTGTTTCAGGTTATATTCCACTTCTCGCCCCACGCCAAAAATCCAAACCCGAGACAGCATTCGGATTCCCCACATGATGGAAGCGAGAATAATAATTCCCACGACATAATACCAAAAGCGATTACTCTGAAAGGACTCATCCACACTATCCCGAATTAACAGGGGGATATATGCACTGAGTAAATTAACCGCTAACAAAGCCCCAATCCCCATAAACATTTTTTTACGGTGAGGGCGCAGATAAGAAATTAAGGTTTGTAAACGTGATTGTGCCATGTTATACAATTTAACAAATTTTTT
>CAZTXK010000094.1:1864-3107 GCA_964617275.1 uncultured Dactylococcopsis sp.
TAGGGGGGATTTACTGCCAAGAGAACTTAAGTTAATCTAAAAGTAATAGCGAATAAAAGGAGGAGTTATGGAAATTACCGACTTAAAACAACAAGTACAAGCCGTGTCGCAACGCTTGGAAAAAGCTCAGGAGTATCTTTGACCCGCCTTTAATTAAAGCCCAAATTGAAGATTTAGAACAGCAAGCCGCCCAACCAGAGTTTTGGGATGATCCTGAAACCGCGCAGCAAACCTTGCAGAAACTCAATGATCTCAAGGCAAGTTTAGAACAGTATCAACAGTGGCGCGATCGCGCTGAAGATACCAAAGCCATTATTGAGTTACTCGAAGCCGAAGCAGATGAATCCCTCTGGCAAGAAGCCACTGAAAACTTAAAGCAACTCCAAGAATCCCTTGATCGCTGGGAATTAGAGCAACTTTTCTCTGATCCCTATGACGAAAGAGGGGCAGTCATTACGATTAATACCGGGGCGGGAGGAACTGATGCTCAAGACTGGGCGCAAATGTTATTACGGATGTACTCCCGTTGGGCGCAGAGACGAGGCTATCAAGCCCATCTCACCGAAATTTCGGAAGGAGATGAAGCGGGCATTAAATCGGCAACCCTCGAAATTGAAGGGCGCTATGGCTATGGCTATCTTAAAGGAGAAAAAGGCACTCATCGCCTAGTCCGGATTTCCCCTTTCAATGCCAATGGCAAACGGCAAACCAGTTTTGCCGGGGTGGAAGTTATGCCCATTTTGGATCAAACCACAATCCAAGATATTAAACTTCCCGAAAGCGATCTTGAAATGACCACCTCTCGTTCTGGCGGTGCAGGGGGTCAAAATGTGAACAAAGTGGAAACCGCAGTGCGAATTGTTCACATTCCGACAGGGGTAACAGTTCGCTGTACCCAAGAACGTTCCCAACTGCAAAACCGAGAAAAAGCGATCGCGCTTCTCAAGTCAAAACTAATTGTGATTGCCCAAGAACAACGGGCGCAAAAAATTGCAGAAATTCGGGGAGAAGCGGTAGAAGCGGCTTGGGGAAACCAAATCCGTAACTATGTGTTCCATCCCTACCAAATGGTGAAAGACCTCCGCACCCATGTTGAAACCAGTGCGGTTGAAGAAGTCCTCGATGGGGAAATTGATTCCTTTATTGAAGCCTATCTTCGCAGTAAGCAGTGAGGTTTTTAGGAGTTAACCTAAGCGCCACCGCCACCACCACCGCCGCCGCCTCCTCCAGCACCGCCGCCACC
>CAZTXK010000094.1:3207-9228 GCA_964617275.1 uncultured Dactylococcopsis sp.
AGAGGAACCAGAATTAGCTCCTGAAAAGATACCGATTGTCAAGATTAGGAAGAAGCCAAGAAGAATCAAAACGGGAAAAATAGACATTAATCCTTCGAGAAAACTCGTTAATCCACTGATCAGAGCATAATATAAACTTTCTAAGAAGCCAGGACGATCAACATAGCCGGTGGGAAACTCAACAATGACACTTAACCCTTCTTGGGCTTCTAAGGGGCGAGTGGTAGCAAAAGTGGGATTTCCCCCTGCATCAAGCCGCGCTTCATAACTTTCACCTCTTTCTCCCTCTCTTCCGGTAAACGCATTTAACTGCAAGCTGTCTTCTGGAACGTCATCAGGCAGAAAAACTTTTGCTCGCACTTGATCAATGGGAAAACTCCAGTCTTGTCCCGTTACATTCCAATATAGGCGGTCGGTGTCGCTCTCAGAAAAGTCTAACTGGCGGCTGGTTTCGTATTGAATGGTATAAGTGTAATTTCCGGGATCTAGTTCGACATCAGGATGATAAATATTGATGCGTTTTTGATCACCAATGTCTTCTACCCAATGGTAAGTGGAATCGCCATTGCGTGAAACATTTACCAGTTCAAAAGAAACGTCTCCCGGTCGAAATGGGGCATCCAACGGAAAATCGCGATAAATTCCCCGTTCAATCTCATCCCCTGCAGCGTTAACAGTGATGGTTTCTGCTACCTCTAAACTTGCATCTTCGTTAACAACAATCTCACTTTGATAACTTAAAATCCGTTCTTCGGGGCGATTATTATTATTAGTATCGGTTTGAGCTGCCCCAGAGGGAGTGACATAACTGTGAAAGCCCACCAACATGAGTAAGCTCAAGACAAATAAACTGGGAAGAAACCAAAAGCGAAGGGATTTTGTTTGTGGGAAGAAAGAGAATTGAAAACGCATCATTAATCTTTGCTGAGAAACATTGCTATAAGTTTAAATCAATTGCTAGATGAGAATCAAAAAGCGTTATCTAATTGACAGATTGTTAATTATGTGATAAAGACCGAGTGGGTTAATGGCGCTTTTAAGAAAATTCCCCATTGACAATTTTCTTCCCTTCCCAGTTTCCGATAAGATATACAATGCTAGAGATAAAATAGGACTAAACTTGTAAAAGGAAAACAATGAACCAAGAAATTTTTAACAAAGTTCAAAGCATTGTCGCCGAACAACTAGAAATTCAGGACAAAGAAACCATTAAGCCAGAATCGAAGTTTGCCGAAGACTTAGGGGCTGACTCTCTCGACGTGGTGGAATTAGTCATGGCTCTCGAAGAAGAGTTTGATCTTGAAATTCCCGATGAAGCTGCCGAACAAATTGCCACGGTTCAAGCCGCTGTGGATTATATCGACGAAAAAGCTGCCACCCCTTCTTCCTAGGTTAGTAATGAGACGACCTGAATGAGGTAAATTCCCCAATTAAATCGAACATTATGGCAAATTTGCAAAAGCAACGAGTGGTGGTGACGGGGCTGGGTGTCGTAGCTCCCGTCGGAAACACCGTAGAAACCTATTGGGAAGCGCTATTAGCCGGTAAAAATGGCATTGATCAAATTACCCGTTTTGATGCGAGCCGTCATGATAGTCAAATTGCCGGTGAAGTGAAGGATTTTGATCCCCATCAATACTTAGAACGCAAGCAAGCGAAACGGATGGATCGCTTTGCCCAGTTTGGGTTGGCGGCAAGTATCCAAGCCCTCAATGATTCCCAACTCGAAATTACGGAGTTAAATGCCGATCAAGTGGGGGTGATGATTGGCACCGGAATCGGTGGGATTAAGGTGTTAGAAGATCAGCAAGAAATCTATCTCAATCGGGGGCCGAGTCGGTGTAGTCCGTTTATGGTTCCCATGATGATCGCTAATATGGCAGCGGGGCTAACTGCGATTCATTTAGGAGCAAAAGGACCCAACTCTTGCCCCGTTACAGCTTGTGCTGCGGGATCCAATGCCGTGGGAGATGCATTTCGGATTATTCAACGGGGAGATGCTCAAGCCATGATTTGCGGGGGAAGTGAAGCCGCCATTACCCCTTTAACTCTCGCTGGCTTTGCCGCCGCGAAAGCCCTCTCCACTTGCAATGATGATCCCAAACACGCTTGTCGTCCTTTTGACAAGGATCGCAATGGGTTCATTATTGGCGAAGGCGCTGGCATTCTCATTCTAGAATCCCTCGAACACGCCCAAGCAAGAGGCGCAAAAATTTATGGAGAAATCGTGGGCTATGGGATGACCTGTGATGCCTATCATATGACTTCTCCCAATCCTGACGGGACAGGGGCTGCCAGCGCGATCGCGCTAGCCTTAGAAGATGGGGAACTTGCTCCTGAACAAGTGAGTTATGTTAACGCTCATGGCACTAGCACCGCCGCTAATGATGTCACCGAAACCAAAGCCCTGAAAAAAGCCCTCGGCAAGTCTGCTTATGACGTTGCCATTAGTTCCACTAAATCCATGACAGGGCATCTGTTAGGGGGATCCGGCGGCATTGAAGCGGTGGCAACCGTTATGGCTCTAATGAAAGACAAAATTCCCCCCACGATTAATTTAGAAAACCCTGATCCCGAATGTGATTTAGACTATGTGCCGAATCAATCTCGCGATCGCGCGGTCAATAGTGCCTTATCCAACTCCTTCGGCTTTGGGGGACATAATATCACCCTCGCCTTTAAGAAATATCAGTGATCCCCCAATGTGAGCCCAGGACAAAAACTAACTTGCCTATCCATCCCACTTTCTGCAAAGATAGAGGTAAATTGTCGCGGGTTGGGTGAGCGTTACCAAACTCCGAACTCCTTGCTCCAATTAATGGGATGGAAAAACCCATTAAAATTATTTTCCAGTCAACCGTAGATGAAAAACTATTATGGTCGCTACTACTCAATCAATTGAACAACTTTGCATCAACTCCATACGCTTCTTAGCGATTGATGCCGTAGAAAAAGCTAGCTCTGGACACCCCGGACTGCCGATGGGAGCAGCTCCCATGGCGTTTGTCCTCTGGGATAAGTTTCTCCGCTTTAATCCCAAAAATCCCCACTGGTTCAATCGCGATCGCTTCGTCCTCTCGGCAGGGCATGGTTGCATGTTGCACTACTCCCTGCTTTATCTCACTGGCTATGATAGTGTCAGCCTAGACGATATTAAGCAGTTCCGTCAATGGGAATCTAAAACCCCCGGTCACCCCGAAAACTTTATGACAGACGGGGTAGAAGTTACAACCGGTCCGTTAGGACAAGGCGTTTCTAATGCCGTTGGTTTAGCCGCCGCCGAAGCCCATTTAGCCGCTCGATTTAATAAGCCAGATTGCCAAGTTGTTGATCACTATACTTATGTCATTGCTAGTGACGGTGATTTAATGGAAGGGGTGTCTAATGAAGCCTCTTCTACGGCTGGACACCTAGGACTCGGTAAGCTCATTGTTCTTTATGACGATAACCATATCTCCATTGACGGAGAAACTGAGTTAGCCTTTACCGAAGATGTTCTTAAACGCTACGAAGGTCTAGGTTGGCATGTTCAAAGCGTTGAAGAGGGCAATACCGATCTCGATAGCATTGAAAAAGCCATTGCTAATGCTAAAGAGGTTACTGATAAACCTTCTATTATCCGCGTTACCACAACTATTGGGTTTGGTTCGCCCAACAAATCCAATAGCCATGACGTTCACGGTGCAGCGTTAGGAAAAGATGAAGTGGCAGCCACTCGCCAACAGTTAGGTTGGGAACATGGGGAATTTGAAGTTCCTCAAGATGCCCTTGATCACTTCCGCCAAGCCATTGATCGCGGCGCTCAAGCTGAACAGGAATGGAATCAGCTTTTTGCTCAATATAAAGCCAAGTATCCCGAAGAAGGAAGCAATCTTGAGCAACTGATTAATGGTCAATTGCCAGCAGGTTGGGAAGATGCACTCCCGAAATATACCCCTGATGACAAAGCTGATGCCACTCGCAATCAGTCCGGTCAAGTCTTAAATGCTCTCTCTCCTGTTTTACCCGGATTACTGGGCGGTTCTGCTGACTTAGCTCCCTCTAACAAAACCTATGTTAAATCTAGTGGGGACTTCCAAAAAGGCGAATACCACAACCGCAACTTCCGCTTTGGGGTGCGTGAACATGGTATGGGAGCGATTTGCAATGGCATGGCTCACCATAATTCGGGCTTAATTCCCTATGGGGCAACCTTCCTCATCTTCACCGACTATATGCGCGGAGCCCTTCGTCTCTCAGCATTATCTCGTGCCGGTGTGATTTGGGTAATGACTCATGACTCTATCGGTTTAGGAGAAGATGGCCCCACTCACCAGCCTGTTGAGCATCTTGCCGCTTTACGGGCAATGCCCAATCTCGCTGTGTTCCGTCCTGCTGACGGCAATGAAACCTCTGGCGCTTACAAGGTAGCCGTAGAACGCGCTACGGGGAATCCTCATGCGCCAACCTTACTCTCCTTATCTCGTCAAAAGCTCCCCAATTTAGCCGGAAGCTCCATTGAGAAAGCGGCAAAAGGCGGTTATGTGCTTTCTGATAGTGATGGCACTCCCGAGTTGATTCTCATTGGAACCGGTAGCGAAGTGGAACTTTGTGTTAATGCTGCTGAGCAGCTTCGTCAAGACGGGAAAAAAGTGCGGGTTGTTTCTATGCCCAGTTGGGAGCTTTTTGAAGCCCAAGATGAAGGCTATAAAGAATCTGTTTTACCGCAAGTGGTAACTAAACGAGTTGCCGTAGAAGCGGGAACTACCTTTGGTTGGTGTCGTTATGTCGGTGCAGAAGGCGCTGTAATTGGGATTGATCAATTTGGTGTCTCTGCTCCGGGTGGCGAAGCCATGGAAAAATTTGGCTTTAACACTGAGAATGTTCTCGCAACCGCGAAAAAGGTCTTAGGGTAACCTTTAATACCATTTTCAAAAGGTCAAGTTACAGTTGATCCCCCCTTCACCCCCCAAACTCGCGGGGGGTTAAAAATGTTTTTTTCGTTATTCAAATAGCTGTGAAATTATCTCTTCTCGCTCTTGCGGTGATTTTTCTCCCCAATGCCAAAGACTTTCATAAAAGAAAAAAGAAATTCCATTAAAGCCGCGATCGCGCACTGCTTTGACTTGTTCTGCAACCATTTCGATGGGCGTGGGATTATCTTTCAAGCCACTTAAAATGCCAACAGTAACAGGAATATGATCCTTCGCTAATTCAACTTCCGTTCGTTCCAATTCCGAAATAAATCGTTCCAAGTCGCGACGATAAAACTGTAAAACTAATTCTTCAATATAACCTTTTCTTTCCCAAGTAAACCAGTCTTGAAGGGAACTAGGCAAGGAAAAATGTAAGGGATTCGGAGAAACGGAAACTAAACAATCAGGATTGGTTGCTTTAATAGTATGAAATAGTTTTGCCATAAACTCGTTGAGTTGATCCGCCCGCCAGCGCACCCAAAACGTTTCCCGCGCATCTTCTGGAGGAGTTACCCCAATTTCCCTTTCATACAACTCTCGGGTGTAATCGTCATAGCCAAATTCCACAGGTAGTGCCAAATGATCATCAAATTGAATCCCATCCACGTCATAATTCGCGACAATTTCTGTAACTAAATCGAGAATAAACTGTTGGACTTCAGGATGAAACGGATTTAACCAGACAACCTCATCTTCTCCTTTCACTTCAATTTGCGTGCCATCTTGGCGTTGCGTTAACCAGTCGGGATGTTTTCGCGCTAAAGCTGAGTTTGCAGGGGCCATAAAGCCAAACTCAAACCATGGAATCACCCTCATTCCTGCTTCATGCCCTTTTGTAACCACTTCTGCTAGCATATCCCGACTTTCTAACCCTGGATAAACCGTTTCCCCATAGACTTCCTGAGTGACTTGGCTCGGGTAAAGAGAATAGCCACCTTGCCAAACTGTGGGATAGAGAGTGTTGAAATTGAGCCTTTCTAGACGATTGATGCCTTTTTCCAAGGCTGAGGCGGAAAATAAAATGTCACTATCAATATTGGTTAGCCAAGTTCCCCGTATTTCTGAA
>CAZTXK010000095.1:0-9209 GCA_964617275.1 uncultured Dactylococcopsis sp.
AGAGGGAGACAAGGTGAGGGGATGCAGAAATTAATCAATTTCATTTAAAAGGTAGGGAAAAAGAGATCAACGTAAGTGGAAATGAGGGTTTCGCCATAAAAAACCGCGATCGCGCCTCCTAGGGCTAAAAAGGGGCCAAAGGGCATGGGATCCCGACGAGAGAGGATTCCGAGCGCGATCGCGCCCCCGCCGATAAATGCCCCCACTGCACAAGCCAGAAAACAGCCTACGAGTAAGAGTTTCCAGCCCAACCAAGCCCCTATCATCGCAGCCAACTTGGCATCGCCGCCTCCCATCGCTGTTTGCCCTAATACCCCAGAAGCAACTAAGGTAATGATATCAAAGAGCCAAATCCCTAATACTGCCCCAATAATCCCTATCATCACTTGTTCTGGAATTGCTAAACCTTCCCCATACCAGCCGTTTACCCCTTGATATCCTAAGCCGATAACTAGCCCGGATTGGGTTAAGGAATTCGGTAAAGTCATCGTATCGTAATCAATGAGAGATAAAGCCAGTAACCAGCTTAAAAAGCCCCAATAAGCAACTGTGGCGATACCGAGATCAAAATGAAGATAAACAGCAACAAATAATAAAGCAGTTACGGTTTCAATAATGGGATAACGAGGAGAAATAGGCGTTTTGCAATGGCGACATTTTCCCCGCAGCCAAAGCCACCCTAAAATGGGAACATTCTCAGTTTTTCCTAACTTATGCAGACAAACTGGGCATCTCGAAGGGGGATAAAGCAGAGAGAGTTTCGCGGGAATGCGATAAATAACCACATTCAAAAAACTCCCAATGGCAGCGCCAAATAGAAAGACAAGACTAATAAGAATGAACTCAGCAAAAACTTCCATAACTGAGGGAAAATTTAATAATTCATAAAAAAATCCTACCTTAAATGGTAGGAAGAATGTTATTGTGACCTCAGGAGAAAGACGTTCTGGTGTGGATGGTTAGGCGACGGTGGAAGTAGCTTCGACGGGATAATCGGCTGCTTTCCACGCGCCTAATCCGCCAGTTAATTCAGCGACACGCTCAAAACCAGCGTCTCTAAGACGAATTGCGACATCTGCGGTTTCCTCATCCGTATCAGAATAGATATAGAGATCGCGATCGCGCTCTAAATTTGCCTCGCTTCGACCGACAACTTCTTCACTGGGGAAAGAAATCGCGCCCATAATGTGACCTTGATTAAAGGTAGCGCGATCGCGCACATCAATAATGGTTAACGCAGGTTCTCCCCAGTCTAAGCGGCTTTTGAGATCATAGACGCGAGACTTTTCCTTAAATGGGGCAGGTTGCGGAAAGATTCCGAAAGTCATAACTTTAATTCCTTCATTTCAGACTGTTACTTACAATGTAACAATCTTTTCACATTCCGCAACATTATTTTGCAATTTATTTGACAAAATCTGCCCAAAGTAGTAAAAGTCTCTTAAGAGGAAACAGAAGCAGAACGACGACGGCGACGACGACCGTGAAAGTCCTTCTTAACCGCCGTTCCGTTGCTCTTATCACCATTATTGCTGGGTTTCACAGGCTTCGGCTTGTCACCATTGGTGCTTGTGCCATTGGTTTTAGGCTTGGCTGAGTGATCGGCTGGCGTTTGTAATAAGCAAATAGCGGTGGGTTGACTCTTCAACTCTCGTCGGACTAACCGCTTCAAACCGCCCTCAATTTCTACCTTCAACTCACTCCAATCAATATCTTTTTCCAAAGGCGTTCCATTGCCAGTTGTGGCAAGATGACTCCAGTATTTACTGATACTTTGTTCCACACTGCGGAGAATCATTTGGTTAATCTTCGCGGGTTCAATCGGTGTAACCACCCCGCGTAAGTTGACTTCTGGCTGGGCTAAAATTTTGCCATCCCACCCAACAGCAACGGCGACAGTAATCAAGCCATCCACCGCTAGCTGTTGCCGTTCACTCATAATATCTTTGTGAACCACACCGGAATGATCCACCAATTCAATCCCCGACTGCACTTGTTCAGTGACTTCAATTTTATCGGGGGAGACTTCCACCACATCACCATTATTAATAATGATCATATTTTCTTTCGGAATGCCCATTTGATGAGCCATTTCAGCGTGTTTAACCAGCATCCGATGTTCACCGTGGAAGGGAACGAAAAACTTAGGCTTGGTTAAAGCCAACATTAATTTGTGATCTTCCTGCGAACCATGTCCGGACACATGAATCCCTTGCTGGCGACCATAAATCACTTTTGCCCCCAACATCATCAGGCGATCAATGCTATTAACCACCGCAATGGTATTCCCGGGAATGGGGTTTGCAGAAAAGACAACCGTATCCGTTTCTCGGATTTTAACTTGATGGTGTTCCCCTTTAGAAATGCGCGTCATCGCGGCTAAAATTTCCCCTTGGGACCCTGTAGTAAGGATAATGACTCGCTCATCAGGATATTTATTTAACTCCTTCATGGGAACAAATAAATCATCCCGACATTTTATGTAACCTAGATTACGGGCATGGGCAATGACATTTAACATAGATCGCCCGACAACGCCCACAACACGATTGTGTTTTTCCGCTAACTCTAAAATGATTCGCACGCGATGCACCGAAGAAGCAAAGGTTGTTACTAAAACTCGCCCCTCTGCTTCGGAAAAAATACGACTCAGATTCGGTCGCACGGCATTTTCGGAAGGGGTATGACCGGGGCTTTCGGCATTGGTGGAGTCGCTTAATAAACATAAAACCCCTTTTTCCCCATATTCTGCGAGACGATGGAAATCAAAATGTTCGCCATCCACAGGCGTATGATCGACCTTAAAGTCTCCTGTATGAATCACCACACCAATGGGGGTAGTAATAGCAACACAGCAGCTATCAGCGATGGAGTGAGTATTGCGAATAAACTCGATGGAAAAAGACTGACCGATTTTAGCTGTTTCCCGAGGTTGTACCCGCTTTAATACAGTCTGATCCGCAATTCCAGCTTCTTCTAACTTGTTTTCTAGTAAAGCAAGGGCGAGACGCGGCCCATAAATAACAGGAATATCAAACTGTTTCAGGTGATAAACAATGCCCCCAATATGATCCTCATGCCCGTGGGTGACAATCATGCCTTTAATTTTATGGCTGTTTTCCCGCAAGTAAGTCATGTCGGGGATAACCACGTTAATTCCGTGCATATCCTCGTTGGGAAACCCAATGCCTGCATCCAGTAACATCATTTCATCGTTATATTCCAAAATGCAGGTATTCTTACCAATTTCGTGTAAGCCACCGAGGGGAATAATTCGTAAATTCGATTGTGATCCGTTTTGAGTCATAGATTGTGTCTCCTTGTGTTAATGAACAATTGATAAGGACGAATTGATATAAAAAAACTGTTCTGTTCGGGGTAAAGCTAGAATTACCCTGACAAATCAAACTTAATTTTTACTAAACGTTAAAAATAATAATTACAGTAGGGATAAGTTGGCTAAGACATCTTTTAATTTTGTTTCTAACTCTGGCGATAATTCCGAAAGCGGCGATCGCAGCGTTCCCACATCCCAACCTTGTAGCTTCAGGGCAGTTTTCACCGGAATCGGATTCGTCGATAAAAATAGCCCTCGGAATAAGGGAAATAAATTCAAATGATATCGTTGCGCTGTCTCTAGTTTACCATTTTTAAACGCCGTGATCATCTCTTGCAGCTGTAATCCGACTAAGTGGCTGGCAATACTGACAACGCCTGTTCCACCGACAGCGAGTAGGGGAAGCGTTAGCGAATCATCTCCCGAATAAATGCCAAATTCCGGGGGAGTAACGGTGCGGATTTCCGAAACTTGATCTAAATCTGCGCTGGCTTCTTTAATCGCCGCGATATTATCGAGTTTCGCCAGTTTAGCGACGGTTTCCACTTCTAAATTTTTCCCAGTACGCCCGGGGATATTGTATAACATCATGGGCAGATCAGGGCTTGCCTGCGCGATCGCGCTAAAGTGTTGATACAACCCGTCTTGCGGCGGCTTACTGTAATAGGGAACCACTTGCAAACTGCCATCTAATCCCAACTTCGCAGCTTTTTTCGTCGCAGCGATCGCCTCATGAGTGGAATTCGATCCCGTTCCAGCCATGACTTTACCGCGATTTCCCACCGCTTTTTGCACCACTTGGAATAACTCATATTCTTCTTCCCAAGTTAGAGTGGGAGACTCGCCAGTTGTTCCACAAACCACCACGGTTTCTGTTCCATTATTCACTAAATAATCGGCTAACTTCTCTGCGACGGGATAATTCACCTCTCCTTCTGCGGTAAAAGGCGTTACCATCGCCGTTAGCACCTGTCCAAAATCCAAACTTGTCATTTTCGTTTGTTTCTAATCTCTCGCGTTTTCTTACACTGACACAGCCTTTTCTGTTTTTGGCAATAACTGATCTTTCACCAACAACTCAGCAATTTGTACCGCATTGAGAGCGGCTCCTTTGCGAATTTGATCGCCACTCAACCACAACTCTAACCCACAGGGATGAGAAATGTCTTGGCGAATGCGTCCCACAAATACCTCATCCTTACCGGTCGTTTCATTGGGCATGGGAAAATAATTGTTCTCCCAATCTTCTTGCACTTCTAGCCCAGGGGCTTGAGCTAACACTTCCTTGGCTTTCCCCACTGGAAAGGGTTCGGCAAATTCTAAATTAATTGCCTCCGAATGCGCTCTTAACACCGGCACTCGGATACAAGTGGCACTAATTCGTAAATCAGGTGCGTCAAAAATCTTCCTTGTCTCTTTTACCATTTTCATTTCTTCTTGGCAATACCCCTGTTCGGTTAAGGGAGAATTATGGGGAAAGACATTAAAGGCAAGGGGATAAGGAAATGCCTCAGTCGGGGGAATTTCGCCATTTAGAATCGCTCTGGCTTGGGCTTTTACCTCTTCCATAGCTTTTGCCCCTGCACCGGAAGCAGACTGATAAGTGGCAACAATTAAGCGTTGAATGGGCTGAATTTGATGCAAGGGGAAAATTGCCAAACCCATTAAAATCGTTGTGCAATTTGGGTTGGCAATAATGCCTTGATGTTGGGCAGCCGCTTGGGGATTAATTTCTGGAACAATTAAGGGCACGGTTTCATCCATGCGAAAGGCACTAGAATTATCCACTAAAACGGCTCCAGCATCCACAATGGTTTGCGCCCAAGTCTTACTGGTTGCTCCCCCAGCAGAAGCCAAAACTAAATCCACATCTTGAAAGGCTTCAGCACTCACCGCTTCTACCGTTAAGGTTTCTCCGCGAAAGGAAATGGTTTCACCGGCTGAACGAGGCGAGGCAAGTAATTTTAATTGTGACACGGGAAACGCCCGTTCTTCTAAAAGTTGTATTAATTCACTGCCCACAGCCCCAGTTGCGCCTAAAATTGCGACTCGGATTCCTCCTGACAAATGATTTTCCTCCTTTAGTGATGATAAATTTTAGTTATATTTTGTAATTGAAACCAGAATCTAGAAAGAGATCGAACCAATAGCAAGTAACGAATAACTAATAACTAATTTACACTGTGTTTGGCAATGCTACAATAACGAGTCGGACTTTGTCTTACGTCTGCTGATCCCGTTAGACTAGCAAATGCCTTTCTATTATGACCCTAGCTTACTATTGAGTTCGTCCCTTGTACAATCTAGTAAATCATTACCATAACGTTATTATATGAAAGTTACCCAAGAAAAACTCCCCGACAGTCAAGTCAGCCTAGAGATTGAAGTTCCCGGCGAACAAACGCAAAAAGCCTATGAGAAGGTATTAAAAGACTTAAAGCAGTCGGCTAACATCCCAGGATTTCGGAAAGGAAAAGTTCCTCGCCAAGTCTTGGTACAACGATTTGGCAAACAACGCTTAAAAGAGGCTGCTCTCGAAGAACTCTTACAGCCCTCCATTGATGAGGCGATTAAAGAAGCAGAGGTGGATGCGTTAGGGAATTATCAACTCATTTCCCAATTTGAAGAACTCTCTCAAGAATACAATCCCGGTGAGCCTTTGACTTTTAAAGCCTCAGTGGATGTTCCCCCAGAAATTCAACTCGGTGACTACAAAAACTTAAAAGTCCAAGCTGAGGAAGTTAAAGCCGATCCTCAACAGGTAGAAAATTATTTACAAGAAAAACGGGAAGAAGAAGCTACCCTCGCGCCAGTAGAAGATCGTGCTGCTCAAATGGGTGATACAGCAATTATTGACTATGAAGGGCGTTTAGAAGGGGGCGAGGTTATTGAAGGCGCACAAGCCACTGATTTTGAACTGGAATTAGAAGAAGGGAAGTTCATTGAAGGGATGGTGGAAGGCGTTGTGGGGATGAATGCTGGAGACAGAAAAGAAATTCCCATTACCTTCCCCGAAGACTATGCTAGAGAAGATTTAGCCGGAAAAACGGTTAACTTTACAGTTACGCTTAAAGAATTAAAAGGGAAAGAGTTGCCGGAACTCGATGATGAGTTTGCCGAAGATGTGGGAGAACATTCCAGCTTAGAGGAGTGGCGAGAAGCATTAAAGCAGCAATATGAAGAACAGGCGCAAGAGCAGACGAAGAATAATATTGAGCAAGCCATTATCAATGCGCTTATTGAGCAAACGGAAATGGATTTACCCGAAACGATGATCGAACAGGAACTGCAAACGATCATCACGCAAACAGCGATGCAAATGGCTCAGTATGGCATTGATGTTCGTCAAATGATGACCAAAGAAATGGTTGAGCAAATGAAGCAGCGATCGCGCCCCGATGCCATTTCTCGCCTCAAACAAAGTTCCATCCTCGTAGAAATCTCCAAACAAGAAGGATTTGATCCCACTACTGAAGAAATCAACAATAAAGCTGAGGAAGTGCGAAAACAACTGGAAGATCAAGAACAAGACTATGAAGAGGAACGGTTGCACGAATATGTGGAAGAAGATCTCCGTCAAGAAAAAACCTTAGAATGGCTACGGGAACAAGTCGAAGTCGAATTAGTTCCTGAAGGAACCCTGCAAAGTGAAGAGGAGGAATCCGAACCGGAAGCCGTTACCACTGAAGCCAAGGACGCAAACGAATAAGCCATAATAAGGAAAGAAGGAAATTAACGTTTGATCGCAACGCAAAGGAATTTATGATTTACTCCCAAATGCCCGATTCTGACCTAATCAGTGGTGCATCTCCCCAGTCCAAGCCTCAAGATGCGGTTGTCCCCATGGTGGTAGAACAATCAGGAATGGGGGAACGCGCCTTTGATCTTTACTCCCGTCTTCTCCGAGAGCGCATTGTCTTTTTGGGAATGCCTGTCGATGACCAAATTGCTGACTCTGTGGTCGCCCAAATGCTCTTTTTAGAAGCGGAAGACCCCGAAAAAGATATTCAACTGTATATTAATTCTCCCGGAGGCGGCGTTTATGCTGGCATGGCAATTTATGACACCATGCAACAAATTCAGCCTGATGTGGCAACCATTTGTTATGGGTTAGCTGCCAGTATGGGGGCATTTCTCCTAGCTGGGGGCGCGGCTGGAAAACGGATGTCACTAACCAACTCGCGGATTATGATTCACCAACCCCTTGGCGGAGCGCAAGGACAAGCGGCGGATATTGAAATTCAAGCGCGGGAGATTCTTTATATTAAAAACACCCTGAATGAACTCCTCGCCCACCACACCGGACAGCCCTTAGAGCGCCTTGCAGATGACACCGATCGCGATTTCTATATGTCCGCTACCGAAGCCGTGGAATATGGCTTAATTGACCAAGTGATTTCTTCGCAGACTCGTTCCCCTAGGGAAGTGGCTGCCAGTTAGACCATCTAAAAAAAGCAGACTCAGGTATCAACTATGGCTAAATTTGACTCCCACTTAAAATGTTCCTTTTGTGGCAAATCCCAAGAACAAGTTCGGAAATTAATCGCTGGTCCGGGGGTTTATATCTGCGATGAATGTGTAGAATTATGTAACGAGATTTTGGATGATGAGTTAATTGAACCGTCTTCTCGCTCTGGCGGTGCAGTTGCTCCCACAGAAGAGCAACAGGGGTCAAGCCAAATCTCTTTAAACCAAATTCTCAAACCGAAAGAGATTAAAAGTCATCTTGATGATTATGTGATTGGTCAAGAAGAGGCGAAAAAAGTCCTTTCGGTGGCGGTTTATAATCACTACAAGCGTCTCAGTCTTTTAGAAGAAGGCTATTCCGAAGGAGAGAATGGGGTACAATTACAAAAGTCGAATATTTTGTTAATTGGCCCCACTGGTTGTGGTAAAACCCTTTTAGCGCAAACCTTGGCTGAGATTTTGGAAGTGCCGTTTGCGGTTGCTGATGCTACCACCCTCACCGAAGCTGGCTATGTGGGAGAAGATGTGGAAAATATCTTGCTGCGCTTACTACAAGTGGCTGACTCCGATATTGAGAAAGCCCAACGCGGCATCATCTACATTGATGAAATTGATAAGGTGGCTCGCAAGAGTGAAAATACTTCCATTACTCGGGATGTTTCGGGAGAAGGGGTGCAGCAAGCCCTCTTAAAAATGTTAGAAGGAACAGTCGCCAATGTGCCGCCGCAAGGCGGACGGAAACACCCCTATCAAGACTGTATTCAGATTGATACCAGTAATATCCTATTTATCTGTGGGGGGGCGTTTGTCGGACTGGATAAAGTGGTAGAACAGCGTATGGGGCGTAAGTCCATTGGCTTTATTCATGGGGAAGAAGGAGAAACCCTTAGTAAGGAAAAACGCACGGCTGATATTTTGCAGCATTTGCAGCCAGATGATTTTATTAAGTTTGGCATGATTCCTGAGTTTGTGGGACGGATTCCAGTTTCTGCGGTGATTGAACCCTTAGACGAGGAAGCGTTGATTTCCATTTTGACGCAGCCGCGTAATGCCCTTGTGAAACAGTATCAGAAGCTGTTGGGGATGGATGACATTGAGTTAAAATTTACCGAAGAAGCTCTCCGCGCGATCGCGCAAGAAGCTAATCGCCGTAAAACTGGCGCAAGAGCCTTACGGGGAATCATTGAAGAAATCATGCTCGATGTCATGTATGACTTACCCTCCCGTAAAGATATCCGCAGCTGTGAGATTACCCGAGAAATGGTAGAAAAACGCTCTACTGCGGAATTGTTGCTCCATCCCTCCTCTTTACCGAAACCAGAGTCAGCTTAAATTATCCCCCCTAGCCCCCCTTTGAAAGGGGGGAAAAGAGAAAAAACAACGAATAACAACCTTAACCAATCAG
>CAZTXK010000096.1:0-3215 GCA_964617275.1 uncultured Dactylococcopsis sp.
TTAAAAGATCGCGAGGGTCTATGCCTCGATCTCTGACCTACGGGGTTTTTCAATTTTTCAGGTGGTTTCTAATATAAGATCATTACTGAGTAATTAGGACTGGAACATGATCAAAAAACTCCTTGCCTTAACCACAATTCTCGGAACCGCTACTCTAGGAATCGTTGCTTTTCCCCAACAAGCAACCAGCCAAATTAAGCCTCAGCCATGGGTATCCGTTGGCGGGGAAGATGGCGACGTTAGCTATTCTGTAGGCGCACGATGGGTTAATTTTGGGGCTGAACTGGGCGGTCGCGCTGATGGGGCGGTGGGGGTTGATGCCTTGACCTTTATTGCCCTTCCCATTGTTTCCCCTTATGTTGGGTTAGGTTTCTATACGGAAGCAGAAGACGATATTGCTTTTTCTGGGGGCGTGCAAGTGCGTCCTCCTGGCAATGTTTTCTTGGGGGTGGGCTATCATTCCATACGTGGCGTAAACGGACAATTCGGAATTAAATTCTAAACGTTAACCTAGAGGAAAACACCTCAATTGCAAGCGTTTAGAATGAAATACAACTATTTCCTCTTTGATAGTGACGAGAAAGCCAAAAAACCTTTTATTCTTCCCGGGGCAAAGCCCCACTATACCCCAGATCGTCCCGGGAATGTCCAACATATTTATCTTGACTTAGTCTTAGATATCGCGAACCAGTCTTGTCGAGGAAGTAATACCATTACCCTCAAACCTGTTCAATCTGGTTTAACTACCCTGACTCTCGATGCGGAAGACTTAAACATCGAAAGCGTCCAAATTAATCAGGTTAATCAACCCTTCCACTACGACGGGAAACAATTACAGATTCAATTATTAAAAGCAACCACCTTAGAACCCTTTGATCTAGTAATTGATTATCAAGTTAATCAGCCGCAACGGGGACTGTATTTTATTCAACCCGATAAAGACTATCCCGATAAACCCACCCAAGTTTGGACACAGGGAGAAGATGAAGACTCTCGTTTTTGGTTTCCCTGCTTTGATTATCCCGGACAGCTTGCCACTTCAGAAATTCGCATCGAAGTTCCCAAACCCTATCTTGCGGTATCCAATGGAAAATTAGTGGCAACAGAAGATAAGGGAGACACAAGTGTCTATCATTGGCGACAAGATCAAGTTCATCCCACTTATTTAATGACACTTGCGGTGGGAGACTTTGCCCAAATTACTGACTACTGGGGCGATCTCCCTGTGGAATACTATGTGGAAAAAGGGCGAGAAGAAGACGCAAAACGTACCATGGGGAAAACCCCAGAGATGATTGAGTTTTTCTCTCATACCTTTGGCTATTCCTACCCCTACCCCAAATATGCCCAAGTTGCGGTGGCTGATTTTATTTTCGGCGGCATGGAAAATACTTCTACAACACTGTTAACAGACCGTTGTTTGCTGGATGAACGGGCGATGCTAGATCATCAGCGTGCCGAAAGTTTAGTCGCCCATGAACTTGCCCATCAGTGGTTTGGGGATTTACTGGTCATTAAACATTGGTCTCATGCTTGGATTAAAGAGGGGATGGCTTCTTATTCAGAAGTGTTATGGACAGAAAAAGAATATAGCAAAGAAGAAGGGGCTTATTACATTCTCAATGAAGCCAGAAGTTATATTAATGAAGATTCTTCTCGTTATCGCCGCCCCATGGTGATGAATATCTATCGTGAACCGATTGAACTCTATGATCGCCATATCTACGAAAAAGGATCCTGTGTTTATCACATGATTCGGGGAGAGTTAGGAGAAGAAGGCTTTACCCAAGCCATTCAGCATTTTGTCCAACGCAACGCCCATCGCACGGTGGAAACGGTTGATTTGCTTCGCGCTATTGAGGAAGCCACCGGACGGAATCTTGCGCCGCTTTTTGATCAGTATGTCTTTCGCGGTGGTCATCCCGATTTTAAGGTTAGCTACAGTTGGGAGGCAAAAGATCAGTTAGTGAAATTAAAAGTTACCCAAACCCAGGGAAAAACCGATAAAGATGTAACGGAAAACGAGTTATTTGATCTCCATATTCCCATCGCGTTTGGCTATGTTTCTGAGGAGAAAGAAGTCTGTTATGAGTCTCTCTCTCTGCATCTCCATGAGAAGGAACATACGTTTTATTTCCCCTTACCGAAACAGCCTGACTTTATCAGCTTTGATCAAGGGAACTACCACCTGAAAACAGTAACCCTAGAATATCCCACCGCAGAACTAAAAAATCAACTCTTCTTTGATCCTGATCCCACTTCTCGCATTTATGCCGCCGAGGCGTTAGGGAAAAAAGGCGGTTTAGAGGTGATTAACCTTCTCTCCCAAGCCTTAACGAATGATCCCTTTTGGGGAGTGCGGGTAGAAGTCGCTAAACAGTTAGGAAAAGTTAAGTTACAGCAAGCGATTCCCGCCCTATCTCAGGGATTAAAAGATGATCATCCCAAAGTTCGTCGCGCGGTTTTAGAGGGCTTAAGTAATTTCAAAACCGAGGAAAGCTATCAAGCGGTTAAAGGTGTCGCCAGTGAAGGAGATCCCAGTTATTACACTGAAGCAACGGCTTTCCGTGTTCTCGGGAAAATGGTAACGGGATATCTTAAAGATAAAGAAGAAGAAGTCATTTCTTTATTCCGTGAAGGATTAGAAACTCGTTCCGGTTGGAATGAAACCGTGCGCGGCGGCATTATCGGGGGCTTATCCCAAATGAAAACTTCCGAAGCTGCCATGAACATCATTTTACCCTATACCTATTCTGGAGTTCCCCAATCATTACGCTTGTCTGCCATTCGGGGGTTGGGAACGGTTTCTAGTGGTCAAGAATCAGCCCAATTAGAAACAATTTTAGAACAATTGGATGCTCTTTCTGGAGAAAGTTTCTTTTTAACTCAGGTTTCGGTAGTAACCGCCTTAAAGCAGATCCAAAGTTCCCAAGCGATTTCTATCTTACAAACCTTAGCCGAACAAACTCCGGATGGGCGTGTGCGTCGCATGGCGGAAGAAGCGGTGAAAACGGTTCAGGAAAAACTAGGATCCGATCAAAGCCTCAAAGAGTTGCGGGATGAGTTTGATCGTCTCAAAAAAGAAAATCAAGATTTAATGAGTCGTTTGGCAAAATTGGAGGCGCAACAAACGGATTCAGATTAGTAACAGATGTCTTCTAAAGAGAGTTGGAAACCTGGAAGCACTGCTTCTCCATCAAGTATGCGAGGCTGAT
>CAZTXK010000096.1:3315-9116 GCA_964617275.1 uncultured Dactylococcopsis sp.
ACTCACCCCACTGCTAATATATTCAACCATTTTGGCTTGTAGGGTGCTTAATATGAAATACAAAAAAGAGTGCTACACTTGCTAATCCCCCCAACCCCCCTTTGAAAGGGGGGCTTAAGCGCTCCGTGTGTAGCACTAATTAATCAAAATGGGATAAGAATTATTCTAGTGATAGAATTACAGCGCAGACGCTACCAAGTTAAAACAATGACTGATTTTTCCCAAGCGATTCCTGTTGATCAAATTTGCTATAACGAAGATGGATTAGTTCCTGCCATTGTCCAAGATTATCTTGATGGAACGGTTTTAATGATGGCGTGGATGAGTCGGGAATCTTTGCAGAAAACCCTTGAAACAGGGGAAACTTGGTTTTGGAGCCGATCGCGCCAAGAGTTTTGGCACAAGGGAGCAACTTCAGGACATTTACAGTTTGTGAAATCCGTTCGCTATGATTGTGATAGTGATGCGCTGTTAATTACAGTGGAACAACAGGGGGATATTGCCTGTCATACGGGGGAACGTTCCTGTTTTCATCAAGTTGATAGCACCAAAGCCCATCCCCCTGCTGATACCCTTTCTGGGCTGTATGAGGTAATCAGCGATCGCCGCGATCATCCCCAAGAAGATTCTTATACCTGTAAATTAATGGCAGGGGGAGATAACAAAATTCTGAAAAAAATTGGGGAAGAAGCCTCAGAAGTGGTGATGGCTTGTAAAGATGATGACAAAAGCGCGATCGCGTCCGAAGTAGCAGACTTGTTTTATCATACCCTCGTTGCCCTTTCTTATCATAATGTTGATATCAAAGAGGTTTATAAAAAGTTACAAGAACGGAAACGTTAATGTCATGTCAATAAGGGAAGGGTTTTTAATTATCGGTTTAACTAATCAAAATCAATGAAAACCTCAGGAGAAACCTTAAAAATTTGAGCTAACTTTTTCGCTTGTTTCTTACTAATTGTTCGCTTGTTATTCACGATTTCAGAAACAACACCACTTGACCCAACCCCTTCCTGCACTAAATTAGCTTGAGTGATTCCTTGTGATGCCATAAGACTATTTAAGATAGAAACAGGAGTTGATTCAGAGCCAGGAGAAAACTGGCGTTCTTCATATATTTCAATTAAAATAGTCCACACCTCAAGAGCTTGTTCTTCTTCTTGAGTTCGATTTTCTTTGAAAAAAAGATTTTCAGTAATAGACAATGCTTTTTCATACTCTTGTTCTGTTTTAATAACAAAAGGAAATATATCGCTAAGATATGCAAAATTTTGATCAGTAGTAGGGGTCATTTTTCCAAGCCTCCTTATCGTACTCAGCATGAGTTAAAACATACTTAATGAAGATTATTCGTTTTTGATAATTAATCCCTACAATCAGACGGTAATGATTGCCCTTAATGTTAAATATTGTAAAGTTTCCTACTGAATCTGCACTAGAAAAAGTTTTTCGGACATCATCTAGACAAGTCCAATCAGAGCTTTTAGCAATTCTATACCAGTCGTCCAAGGGTTGTTTTAAATCAGGATGTTTATTGGTTGCCTCTCGAAGAGTTTTATAACTGATAATTCTCATTTTAAATTGACATATATTCGATACTCTCATATTGAGAGGCAAAGTGTCAACATCGAATCAATTAGGTTGGTTGTAGGATTGTCGCCTATTCTGCTAAAAATGCCAAAATAGGGAGTAAGACATCCAAGGAAGCCAATTCATTATGGTTCAACCACCGCAATCTCGTCCCAGTACACCGCCGCCGCCACCACCGCGTAATCCGAAACAAAAAAAACGACAGGAAGAGGTCACGCAATCCCATACCGCTTCTGAGGTCACTCGCCAAACGAATAATACCCAAGATAAAACCCGACCGAATCAAGCCCCGCCACCGCAAACGACTCCTAATCGTACGCCGGCATTTCCAAAAGCCAGAAAGCCGTCTCCCTCCTCAGGACAACCGAAGTTATCCCAAATTGTTAGTAAAGCCCACGAAGATGGGTTTTCTGATATTCACTTGGGAGTGGGGGAAATTCCACGCTTTCGCAATCGGGGAGAAATGGATTATTCCGAGTACCCCAAAACTGACCATAATACCTTTATGAGTTGGTTGTATGAGATTCTCTCGGAAGAAGAGGTCGAGAAGTTTCAAACTAATCTCGAATTTGATGGCGCAACCCAATATGATTTTGCCCGCGTCAGGATTAATGTGTTTGATTCTCTCAATGGCCCAGGGATGGTGTTGCGACTGATTCCCCTAAAAATCCTCACCTTAGAAGAGTTGCGCCTTCCTTCGGTCTTTAAGGATATTTGCCATTATCATAAAGGGATGGTGCTGGTGACTGGTCCCACTGGTTCTGGGAAATCTACCACTTTAGCGGCGATGGTGGATTATATCAATACAGAGATGCCGAAGCATTTGATTACCATTGAAGACCCCATTGAGTTTGTTCATCAAAGCAAGAAAGCCCTAATTCGTCAACGGGAAGTGGGGATACATACCTTAGAGTTTGATAAGGCGTTGAAGGCTTCTTTACGGGAAGACCCCGATATTATTCTAATTGGGGAAATGCGCGATCGCGAAACCGTTAACACTGCCCTCAAAGCTGCCCAAACAGGTCACGTAGTCTTTGGAACATTACACACCAATAGTGCGGTTAAAACCATTGAACGGATTTTAAGCCTTTATAGTCCAGAAGAACAACCCTCCATGCGAGTAGCGCTTGCTGAGTCTCTTGTTTCCATTATTTCCCAAGGCTTATGTCGCACTACCGATGGCAAACGCGCCGCCTTTCATGACATTATGATTAACACCGAAACCGTTAAAGATTATGTTCGTGACGGTAAATATGAGGAAATTAATGAATTAATGGTAGATGGAGAGTTTGATGGCATGACAACCATGAATAAATCTCTATTTAACCTGTATCAAGACGGACGCATCAGCGAAGAAACTGCCCTAGAATGGTCCCCGTCGCCCAATGAAATGGCACAAATGCTAAGAGGACGAGTGTAACATTAAACAATGACTCACGCCTATAAAGGGATTGCTTTATTCACCCCAGGAGGAGATGTCATTTATGGTCTAGATGTTGACAAAGGAAAACGTTGGCATCTTGACCTTTGTGAAAGTCTGCAAGAGTTATTGGGGTTGAGTGCGTCTCCTCATTTTTTAGTCCCAGGTTATACGGCGACCGTCGATCAATGGTTAGACCCGAAAACAGGGGAGATACAGAGTTGTTGTGAAGTTTATCCTCTCGTTAAGCGCTATCAGCCTCTTCTCAGTGCTATTTTTGCAGTTGAGGAAACCGAATGGAGGGTTTTACCTTGGCAAGAAGATTATGGGGACCCAGGACTCATTGAGGCGTACCGAAAACAATTTCCTGAACTGTGGGAAAATCATAATTTAGTGGTTGATTTTAATTCCCTTCACGAGGAAACGACGGCTGTTAAGACAGCTAACTCGTCTTCTCGGGGGTATATTTTACGCTTATTTGTTTCTGGTCATTCTCAAACCACCACCGAAGCCCTCACCACCTTACATCATTTATTAGAACAAAAATTAAGTGATTCTTATACCTTAAAGGTAGTCGATATTAAGAAGCACCCCGAACAAGCGGAGTTAAATCAGATTTCAGCAACACCAACTTTAGTGCGATTATATCCTGAACCTGTACGCCGCATTGTTGGGGAATGGGATAATTTAGATCGCATTTTGCAGATTATTGCGACTCCTTAAAATTAGTTATTTGTTATTTGTTATTCGTTATTGGTTATTCGTTAAGTGGCAACATAATGGTTAACCATTTCTTGCAAACTATTGAGTTCAGATCCCTCTCCGATCGCTGCCATTTTCCATTCATCATTATGACGATAAACTTCTGCTAAAACCATACTCGTTTTCCCTTGATAATCACTTCCCGAAAGGGTGTAACGGGCAATTTCTTTATTATTAGAAAGATCAACCAAGCGCACAAAGGCATTTTCTACCTGACTAAAATCCTGTTTACGTTTGACAGCATTATAGATATTAACAACAAATAGTAGCTTAGAAATGTCGGAAGGAACATCTGGCAAATCTACTAAAATTTGCTCATCATCCCCTTCTCCTTCACCTGTTAAATTATCTCCTAAATGAGTGATTGCGCCTGATTGATGGCGAAGATTTCCAAAATAAACAACATTAGCATTGCCTTGGAGTTTATCGTTCTCATTGAGACATAAAACTGAGGCATCTAGATCAAAATCAGCAGATTGAACCATTCCCCTTAAACCGCTTGATTGATCAGCCACATCCCAACCTAACCCACACATTAATCTGCTTAAGCTAGGGGCTTCTTTTTTCAGTGAAATCCGTTGTCCTTTTTGTAAATTAATGCTCATTTTATCTAATTAATTATAATAACGATTTAAAATTGCCTCTAATCCACCTTCGTAGCCCGAACCAACAGCACTCATGCGCCATTGTCCATCTTTTTTATAGAGTTCTGCCATAATAAGAGCAGTTTCCACAGAATACTCCTCGGTTAGGTCGTAACGCAAAATTTCTTCTTTACTCTTAACATCTACCAAGCGAACAAAGGCATTTTCCACTTGACCAAAGTTTTGCTTTCGCTGATCTGCATCATAAATGGTGACGACAAAGACTAATTTGTTCACTTCATCAGGAACTTTCTTTAAGTTGACAATAACAACTTCATCGTCTCCTTCTCCAGCGCCAGTGAGGTTATCTCCCATGTGTTCCACTGATTGTTCCTTGTCAGGACTTTTCAGGTTATTATAAAAAATTAGATGGCTATCAGAGATTAATTTTTCATCTTCTCCTAACATGAAAACAGAAGCATCAAGGTCAAAATCGGCTCCGGAATCCGTTTGATTAACGTCCCAACCTAATCCGACAAAAACAGCCTCTAATCCGGGAGAAACTTTCTCTAGCGAAACTCGTTCTCCTTTTTTCAAAGAAATTCCCATAAGCTACCTCTTTTTAGCTGCTTGTATGTGTTTATTTTAGCAATTTATTTCATCAGATTCATCAATTTTATAGCTAATTAAGATTAAAACTTGATTACTGGTTTTTGATATTTTTCCTTGAGTTGATTAATGGCAACAGCGAGCAAGATGCTCGCCCTACCCCAATAATTCTTAACTATAACGATTGATAATTGTCTGTAATCCCCCTTCATAGCCCTCACCGACAGCACTCATTCTCCATTCTCCCTCTTTTCTATAAAGTTCTCCCATAATCATTGCTGTTTCCACAGAATAGTCTTCTGTTAAGTCATAACGAAGCACTTCCTCTTTGCTTTTCACATCCACCAAACGCACAAAAGCATTCTTAACTTGTCCAAAATTTTGACCCCGTTTTTCGGCATCATAAATGGTAACAACAAACGTAACTTTTTGCACCTCTTCAGGAACTTTTTTTAAGTTAACAATGACAACTTCATCATCTCCTTCTCCCGCGCCTGTTAAATTATCACCCATGTGTTCCACAGAAGTATCAGGATCAGGACTTTTGAGATTATTATAAAAAATCAAGTGACTATCAGAGACTAACTTTTCATCTTCCCCTAAAAGAAAAACGGAAGTATCTAAATCAAAGTCATTTCCAGTATCGCTTTGATTTACGTCCCACCCTAAACCGACAAAAACCGCTTCTAACCCAGGGGAGACTTTTTCTAAAGAAACCCGTTGCCCTTTTGTTAAAGAAATGCCCATCTTAACTTCCTCTATCAATAATGATGATGACTAACTATAGCAATCCTAAATCAGTTGTAAATTTTTACCTAGGATCCCCCCTTTAATTC
>CAZTXK010000097.1:0-8979 GCA_964617275.1 uncultured Dactylococcopsis sp.
TAATATCAGATTGAATTTAGAATTGCACAGTTTCTTTATGGAGTCAGAGAGAGAAAGTAGTTCTGTTGGGAGTGAGGTGATCTGATGATTTACAATTATTGATCAATTAGCCTGTGTCTCCAACGATGTCATTATGATTGAAGCCCAACAAACAACGGTTAGCTTTGATGAATTTATAGCATGGTATCCCCAAAACTCAGAACATCGCTACGAATTGCATCAGGGAAGAATTATTGAGATGCCGAAACCTCGGGGAAAACATTCGGAAATTGCAGGCTTTCTCAGCCTAGAATTGGGTTTACACTGCCGCAACAGTCAATTCCCCTGTTTGGTTCCTAGAGAAGCCATTATTAAACCTTCTCGGGGTGAGACAGGATACGAACCTGATATTATTGTCCTCAATCGGGCTTCTTTGGTCAATGAGTCCCGCTGGGAAGCCGCCTCAATTATTACGAGGGGATCATCAGTGCGTTTAATTGTGGAAGTCGTAAGTACCAATTGGCGCGATGATTATTGCTTAAAAGTGGCTGATTATGAGGAAATGGGAATCCCTGAATATTGGATTGTTGATTATCGTGGCTTAGGGGGAAGACGCTTTATTGGCAATCCGAAACTGCCAACCCTTTCCATTTATCAATTGCGGGAGGGAGAATATCAAGTCAAGCAATTTCGAGGCAATACTCGCTTAGAATCCCTTGCTTTTCCAGAACTGGAGTTAACTGCAAAACAAGTCTTTCACGGAAGTCGGTAAATTTTAGGCTTTCTAGAAAATGGAAAAGTTAAGAATGTACCGTGGGAGATTGAAAGCTGCTATAAAGACTCATGGCTTCCTTTAGGGGAAGACGCGAAGTTGCGCTAAGAGTTAGAGGGGAATATTGACCGCGTTGATAATGTTGGACTCCTGCACAAGCAATCATCGCTGCGTTATCAGTACAGAGTTTCATCGGGGGAAAATGAATATTTAAGCCCTTTTCGCGACCTTTATCCTGTAATTTTTCTCTTAAAGTACGGTTGGCAGCTACGCCTCCGCCGACAACAATTGTATTGAGGTTATATTCTAAGGCACAGGCAATGGTGCGGTCACTCAGCGATCGCGCTACCGTTTCTTGGAAAGACGCAGCTAAATCATTGACGGGTAACTCTCCTTGGGCTTCTAATTGTTTTACTAAACGCGACACAGCAGTCTTTAAGCCACTAAAACTAAATTCATAAGCATAATATCCCCCATCAGGGTGAGAGACTTTTCCTTCGGGGAGAGAATAGGCAAAAGGATTGCCAGCGGCGGCAGCGCGATCGATGGCGGGTCCTCCTGGATAGCCTAATCCCAGCAAACGAGCGGTTTTATCAAAGGCTTCTCCGACGGCATCATCGCGAGTTCCCCCCAACATAGTGTAGTCGCCACAATCACGGACGGCAATTAAACTGGTGTGCCCTCCTGATACTAATAAACAAAGAAAAGGCGGTTCTAACTGAGGATCGCTGAGATAACTGGCATAAATATGCCCTTCTAAGTGATGAATTCCTAATAAGGGCTTATCATAAAGCATAGCAAGGGTTTTGGCTGTGGTTAGCCCCACTAATAACGCTCCCACCAAACCGGGAGCAACGGTAACCGCAATGCCATCAATTTGGTCCCAATTTAACTGGGCTTCAGCGAAGGCTTCCTCTAAACAAATATTAATAACTTCTAGATGCTGACGAGAAGCCACTTCGGGAACAACGCCCCCGTAATTCCGATGAATATCAATTTGAGACGCAACAATGTTACTTAAAATGTGACGATTCTTAACAATTGCCACACCCGTCTCGTCGCAACTGGTTTCGATTGCTAGGATTATGGACATTACTGATTTCTAAAAAGATTCGTAGATATTTAGAAATATTAACTTTACGGAAAAACAATCCAAGGTTAATATTTACTCTTAACGTACCAATTGCTGCGTTATCTTTTGTACAAGAGAATCAATTAAGTTGTAACAAAAGGAAACAATTTATGCCAAGACTGCTTGCTTTAACTTTATCAGTGATGTTGCTCTTTGGGTTTGCAGCCCCTGCTCAAGCCCAAGCACAAGGAAACGCTCAACTCACCCCCTGTAGTGAATCTGAGGCGTTCCAACAACGGGCGGAAAACTTCCGCAATACCACTGCTGACCCCAACTCAGGACAAAAACGGGCTGAACGCTATTCTCAAGCCCTTTGCGGCCCCGAGGGGTTACCCCACTTAGTGGTTGATGGTCGCCTTTCTCGCGCTGGTGACTTTCTCATCCCCAGTATTTTATTCTTATACATTGCCGGTTGGATCGGCTGGGTCGGTCGTGCTTACCTAATTTCGATTAGAGAGGAGAAAAAGCCGGAAGAGAAAGAAATTCTCATCGATGTTCCTCGGGCGTTCAAAATTATGCTCAGTGGCTTTGCTTGGCCAGTGGCAGCTGTCAAAGAGTTGCTTTCTGGTGAATTAACAGCAAAAGAAGGGGAAATCCCAATTTCTCCTCGTTAGTAATGTGTTGATAGTTGATAGTTGGAGGTTGATATTATGGACGGTTTGAAAACGTTTGTTTCTAGTGCGCCAGTGTTAATTATGGCTCTTTTAACCTTTACGGCGGGAATTTTAATCGAGTTTAATCGCTTTTTCCCCGATTTACTCTTTCACCCCATGCCGTAGTTTCAAGACAAGTTATTAAAGTTTAAGAACTCGTAATTGTTAGGTTTTCTGGTTGGTGATGTTGGGGTGGTAGCCTCACTTGCACTTACTATAACTTAATGATTACGAGTTTTTTTGATCAAGAGTGATTTGCTGAAAAAGTTAATTATCAGTAAAGACGGTTATTTGTTATTCGTTATTAGTCATTGGGCTACAAAGAACAAAGGAAAAATACGCGCCCTTGAAAGGCATGAGCTTAAAATATCAACATCGAAACTGTATTTAAATCACAAATTTCGCTGCAAAACGTAAAAAAATCGCCAAAAGTAGAGAATTTAATGCTTTTGACGATGCACAATAGGCAATCAGAGTTTAGAATAATGCAGTGAAACATAGAACAGATGAGCATCCTAGCTAATTAGGGATCACTTACATAGGTCTCTATGTTAGTAAATGCCAAGAAAACTTGCTCAGTGCAAGCAATCTGTCGTTATTGTAGAGAAACACTCGTAATTTAGGAGAATAAGAATGAATAAAGGAGATTTAGTCGATCAAGTTGCCGATCGCGCTACTGTCACGAAAAAACAAGCCGATGCTGTTTTGACGGCAGCTCTCGAAACCATCATGGACAACGTGTCCAAAGGGGAAAAAGTAACCTTAGTTGGCTTTGGTTCTTTTGAAAAGCGGGAACGGAAAGCGCGAGAAGGACGTAATCCCAAAACGGGAGATAAAATGGAAATTCCTGCTACTTCAGTTCCTGCTTTTTCGGCAGGGAAGCTGTTTAAGGAACGAGTTGCCCCTGAGAATAATCAGTAACTAAGGAAAACTCAAGCTCATGAAACGACCAATACACGGAGGGAACTTGAATTGGGCAGCCCAGCTAGCTGGGTGTTCTCCCTCTGTGATATTGGATTTTTCTGCGAGTATTAACCCCCTCGGTCCCCCTGAAAGTGCGCTTAGTGCCATACAAGGGGGGCTAGATTCCCTCAAGCATTATCCTGATCCCAATTATTCCCAACTTCGGGAAACTCTAGGCAAGGAGCATAATCTCGATCCCAATCTGATTATACCGGGAAATGGGGCAGCCGAATTATTGACTTGGGCAGGACGAGAATTGGCAACGCTGGATGCCGTTTATTTATTGACTCCAGGGTTTCGAGACTATACACGGGCTTTAGAGGCGTTTGGGGCGAAAATCATCCCTTGTCCCCTTGATGTGCCAAGAATGGCTCAAAAAACAGTACAGCGTGAAGATTTATCCATAGCTACTCCCGTGAGCCAAAACTGTGGTCTGCTTTTAAATAATCCTCATAACCCGACGGGTCAATTGTTCTCTTATCAGTCAATTTTGCCCTATTTAGAGCAGTTTGCCTTGGTGGTGATAGATGAAGCGTTTATGGATTTTTTGCCCCCTCAAGAGCAAGAAAGCCTGATTACAGAGGTAGAAAATTATCCGAATCTAGTGGTGCTGCGATCGCTGACCAAATTTTACTCTTTACCGGGGCTAAGAATTGGCTATGCTATTGCCCATCCTGAGCGATTAAAACAATGGCAAAAATGGCGTGATCCATGGGCAGTGAACAGTTTAGCAGCGGAAGCCGCCATGGCAGTTGTAAAAGATACCGCCTTTCAAAAGCAAAGCTGGGACTGGTTAAAAATAGCGCGATCGCGCTTCTATCAAGATTTAGCCAACATTTCTGGTTTATCCCCCCTTCCCAGTGCCGCTAATTTTTTCCTCGTTGCCACAGATTTTTCTGCTACAGAGTTACAAGCCCAGTTACTCCAAGAGTCTCAAATCCTGATTCGCGACTGTCTCAGTTTTCCCGAACTCGGCGACCATTATTTCCGAGTTGCCATCCGTCATCCAGAAGAAAACCAAAGACTAACTCAAGCCATTCCAAATACTCCCATTGTCCAGGAAAAGCAATCAAATCAACCTCTAATGTAAGGTTTAATTTCCGCTTGTAACTCAGGAAATGTCTTTAGCAAACTCTGATCTGTCACCTGCATATCCCGATAGTCAAACCCAGGAACAACTGCTTCCCCTAATAAACCGTACTCTCCTGCTTCTAAAACCGCGGCTTTCCAACACCCTCCTTTAACCAGCAGTTGTAACACTTCTCCTTGGGCGAGATTAAACCCCAGCTTTTGTTTTTCTAATTGCCCGTTAGGATGAATAATTAAATAAGTGATAGCAGATCCGCCATGAAAATAATGAATAATATCAGACTGATTTTTGTGAAAATAGTCAATGGGGCTATCATCCGTTAAGAGATACAAAATTGAGCTAATCAGGTTGCGTTGCTCGCCTTGGCGATTCGTTCTAATTTCTTCGAGGCTACGATAAGTTTCTGCAAAATAGCCTCCTTCTATGTGCTTAGAAAGATTTAACTGTTGGATAATTTCTGTTTTATTCATACCTATCTAAACGTTTGGCTTCTGAAGAAAAACGCCCCAGTAAAAACTAGAGCGTCTCTCGTCAAATTACAACATCAACACTACAGTTGCTTCACTTCTGAAACTAACTCCCCGAGCATTTCTTTGGCACTACCAAAGAGCATCGTAGTTTTGTCTTTGAAAAACAGTTCATTTTGAATCCCCGAAAAACCAGTGCCGAGACTGCGTTTAATGACAATGGTTTGTTTTGCCTTGTCCACCTCTAAAATCGGCATCCCATAAATCGGGCTTCCCGCATCATGACGCGCCCCAGGATTTACCACATCATTTGCCCCTACAACTAGGGCGACATCCGTTTGTTCAAACTGCGGATTAATGTCGTCCATGTCGTAAAGTTGGGTATAAGGCACATTGGCTTCGGCGAGTAACACATTCATGTGTCCCGGCATTCTGCCAGCAACGGGGTGAATGGCATATCGGACTTCAACGCCGCTTTGTTCCAGGAGAGTGGCTAATTCTTGGATGGATTGTTGGGCTTGCGCCACTGCCATGCCGTAACCGGGGACAATGACCACAGAACGGGCATAGCGTAACATCATCGCTGCTTCTTCTGAACCGATACTACGAACGACTTTATCCCCTAAATCAGAGCCTTCAGCCCCGGGAACGCCACCGGATTCACCGCCGCCGAATGCACCAAAGAGAACGCTGATTAAAGAGCGATTCATGCCTTTACACATGATCTCGGTGAGGATGAGACCGGAAGCCCCGACTAACGCCCCAGCGATAATCAGCATATTATTCATCACGACGAAACCTGCAGCACTGGCAGCGAGTCCAGAAAGGGAGTTTAACAGGGAAATAACCACAGGCATATCCCCACCGCCAATGGGAAGGACAAATAACACCCCAAAGACGGTGGCAAGTCCAATCATGGTAAAGAAGGCGGCTTGGTCGCTGGTATTGGCAATTAAAAAGCCACTACTGACTACGAATGCACCAGCAATGGCAATATTAACCAGTTGTTGTAAGGGAAAGGTGACTGGTTTACCGGTAATCACCCCTTGTAATTTACCCACGGCAACTAAACTGCCGCTAAGAGTTGCCCCGCCAATAAAGATGCCTAAAATGACGGTTAGGGTGGCATTAAAGGGAACAGTAGCTTCACTATGAACTAATCGCCAAAATTCGCCCATCGCAACTAACGCCGAGGCAGCCCCTCCTAATCCATTGAGGAAGCCTACCATCTGGGGCATTGCTGTCATGGCAACGGTTTTGGCAATAATCACACCAATGGCGCTCCCAATGGCAACCCCAATTAAAACCCATTGATAGTTGAGAATATTTTGGTCAAGTAGCGTTACGGCAACTGCCAAAAACATCCCGCTTGCCGATAAAAAGTTCCCATTGCGAGCGGTTGCTGGAGAACCAAGTTTCTTTAACCCAAGAATAAACAGGGAAGCCGCAACCAGATAGCTAATTTGAATCCCTGTGGGGAGTAATGTTGTTAAATCGTTCACGTATGATTATTCCTCCTTACTTTTTGAACATCTGTAACATTCTGTCTGTGACTAAAAAGCCACCAACGACGTTAACTGTGGCGAGAATGACAGCAATAAAGCCCATTACGGTGGTGACAGTGCTATTATTACTCGCTCCTGCGATAAGAACGGCCCCGATGACGGTAATACCGGAGATAGCGTTTGCTCCTGACATGAGGGGAGTGTGTAGGGTTGGGGGAACTTTGTTAATGACTTCAAAGCCCACAAATGCAGCCAGAACAAATACGAATAAACTGGCAATAAGAGTTGTTTCCATGGTTCTTTCCTTGTAACTATACTTTCGATTCCGTCTTAGAGGCTAAGATATCTTTCACTTTTTGGTTGCGAAGTTCGCCATTGTAGGTGAGACAAATGCCATTAATGATGTCGTCTTCAAAGTCGAGTTGCATTTCTCCATCTTTTACCAGATATTGCAAGAGGGTAGAAATGTTTTTGCTATACATCTGGCTGGCGTGAATGGGAACAGACGAGGGGAGGTTAATGGGCCCAATGACGGTAATACCGGGTTCCATTTGAATGTCTTTTCCCGCTTCGGTGGGTTCGCAGTTACCCCCCTGTTCTCCAGCTAAGTCAACAATCACTGACCCGGGTTTCATTTCCTTGATCATGTCACTGGTGACGAGTTGGGGGGCGCGTTTGCCTTGCACTTGCGCGGTGGTAATTACCACATCGGCATTGGCAACCTCTTTGGCAATGAGTTCTTGCGATTTTTGTTTGGAGTCTTTTGAGACTTCTTTGGCGTAACCATCTTTGGTGGTGGTTTCTTCTTCAAATTCCATTTCCACAAACTCACCGCCGAGACTTTGCACTTGTTCTTTGACTTCTGGGCGAATATCAAAGGCTTTGACTAAAGCGCCGAGACGACGGGCGGTGGCAATGGCTTGTAACCCCGCAACCCCAACGCCAATGACAAACACGGTGGCGGGGCGAATGGTTCCGGCGGCGGTGGTTAACATGGGGAAGAATTTCGGAAGCGCTGTAGCTCCCAAAAGGACGGCTTTATAACCTGCGATATTGCCTTGGGAGGATAAAGCATCCATGCTTTGAGCGCGACTGGTACGAGGCATTAATTCGAGGCTAAAGCTGTTAATGCCTTTTTCTCCCAGTTTTTGGATCAGTTCCGGTTCTCCAAAGGGGTTGAGCAGCCCGACTACTGATTTTCCAGCTTGTAAGAGGGGAAGTTCTTCCTCTTTCAGGGGGGAAACTTTAACAATTATGTCAGTATTTTGCCAAAGGGTGGCTTTATCGCTAACAATGGTAGCACCAGCGTTTTCATAGTCGCGATCGCTGAAAAAGGTGGCTTCTCCGGCACCAGCTTCCACATGAATTTCCCAACCTTGTTTGACAAGACGGGAAACGACATCCGGGATCAACGCGACACGGCGTTCTCCCACTTCGATTTCTTTCGTTACTGCTACTTTCATGTTTAATTGAGTGATTCTACAAGTTCTGCGTTAAGCGACAACAAATGATCTATTTTTAGTTTCTATTGGTCAGTTGTCAAATATCTTCATGTCTTTAAGAATCATAGCAAATGCAATTCTAGGGAATTTTTGAGTTTTCATTAAGAAGCGTATGAGATTCGATCAACCTTGGCTACGACTCTTTTTGGTTTTACTGCTGAGTCTGGTGTTAACCGCTTGTGGCAATAATGCGCCGCCCAAGGGGTTGGCTCCGGGACGAGATATTGTTAAACACGCGATCGCGCGTCAACTAACTTTAACTGAGGATCGTCTCACCAGCCAGCTAGATAATCCTACCACAACGGACTTTGAAATTAAAAATTTAAACATTAAAACCCTGACTCCGCTTTACATTGCGGATTTACCGACTTATCAAATTAATGGCACTTATTCTCTCAATTTAAATCTCCCCCGACAAGAAATTACTCAAGAAAAGAACCCTTTTGAAGTCTATTTACAACGACAAGTGGAAGGAAAAACTTGGCGATTATTAATTCCTAAAAACCGTGAGCCAGTTGAGGAAGAACAACAAGTGACTACTTGGAAAAGTTATCTTGTTACTTAGAAATGTCTAATAATTAGGTGGGCTAAGGTCATTTATGTTACTGCAAAAACGTTTGTTTAATATCACTGAATATCATCAGATGGCAGAGGCTGGGATTCTCACAGAGCGCGATCGCGTCGAATTAATTCAAGGAGAAATTTTTCCCATGTCCCCAATTGGCTTTCGTCATGCCGCCACTGTCAAGCGTCTTAATGACTTATTAGGAAATCGTTTCGGCGAGCAGGTAATTCGTGGCATCCAAGATCCCATTATTCTTAATGATCAATCCGAACCGCAACCTGATGTTGTTTTGCTACACCCTCGCTCTGATTATTATGCCACCGGACATCCTAAACCTGAGGAGATTTATTT
>CAZTXK010000098.1:0-3260 GCA_964617275.1 uncultured Dactylococcopsis sp.
AAAATTTTGTTGCCTTTTGTAACAAGTTGTGTTGTTTTTTGCCCAAAATACTGCAAGGTAGGGATTGGATACTCGTTAATAAGGAGATAATTAATTATGGGTATATCAGAAACACAAGTTTTTGTGGCGTTAGTAATTGCATTAATCCCTGGTATTATGGCGTTTCGTCTGGCAACTGAACTTTATAAATAGGTTGAACCCCTAATACCTCCTAATTCCGCCTATGAGTTCTAACTATAGGCGGTTTTTTGTGACTTCAGTATCATCACTGAGAGGGGAAAATCGGTAATATAGTGCTGAAACCATTATTTTCAGTCTCTATTATGCCTGCAACCAAAACTCGTCCAATTCGTCAACGTCAGAATCGCAAAGTCACTCACCGTCAATTTCCCCGTTATGGTGGCTTAACTCTCGAAATTAGTGCCAAAATTTTAACTAATGCTTTAATGATTGCTGTCGCGATCGCTGCTTTAAGTAAACTCATTCCCAATTATCAAACTCAACTGGCAAGATTAGAAGAGATAGAAAAGGAGACAGCACAAACTCAAGCCCGTGTCGATCGCCTTAATCAGGAGTTTAAACGCAATTTTGATCCCTATCAAAGTCAGGAAATTTGGCAGCAACACACCTATCACATTAAACCCAATCAGCGTCGCATTGTTTGGTTAGAACCAGAAACGAATCCCAAAAAAGATGAAAAATAATTCTCCCGTTTTACTGTTAGTCGATGGTCATTCCCTCGCCTTTCGGGCTTATTATGCCTTTGCTAAGGGCCGAGAGGGGGGATTAAAAGCCTCTGATGGGACTCCTACGAGTATCTGCTTTGGATTTCTCAAATCCTTATTATTAGTCTTAGAAGCGGAAAAACCTGAGGCTGTCGCGATCGCGTTTGATTTAGGTTTACCTACTTTCCGTCACGAAGCTGATGCCACCTATAAAGCGGATCGAGTAGAGACGCCCGATGATTTTATCCCTGACTTAGCTAACTTACAAGAAATTCTCGCTGCCCTGAATTTAAAGGTTATTACCGCAGAAGGGTATGAAGCAGATGATGTGCTAGGAACATTAGCCACTCAAGGAAAAGAACAAGGCTATCTGACTAAAATTGTCAGCGGCGATCGCGATTTATTCCAACTCATTGATGAGACCAAACAAATTAGTGTTCTCTATCTCGATAAATCGGTTTTAAAAGGATCAAAAACTATCCAAGAATATCAGGTTCAAGATGTCCAAACTACCTTGGGGATTAATCCTTCCCAAGTGGTTGATTATAAAGCCCTTTGTGGCGATAAATCCGATAATATTCCTGGTGTCAAAGGAATTGGAGAGAAAACTGCGGTTAAACTCCTCCAAGAATATGGCAGTCTCCAAGCCATTTATGAACAAATTAGCGCAATTAAAGGGGCAACCAAAACCAAACTAGAAACGGGGAAAGCCGATGCTGAACATTCTCAGTATCTTGCCCAAATTCAAACCGATGTTCCCCTAACTACTACTCTCGGTGAGTGTAAGCTACAAGGCATTAATTTAGCTGCCTTAAAACCCTTATTGGCAAAATTAGAACTCAAGAAATTTCTCAGTCAGTTAGACTATCTACAACAGCAACTCGGCGGTAATAATACTCCCGAAGCTGATCAAGAAAGTGAAGACGAAAGCCTTGCCTTTTTTACGGCTGAAGAAACCAAACAACATCAAAATTCATCGGTAACGGTTCAACCTGAAATCATTGATACTTCCGAGAAATTACAGCAACTGATTGCAATCTTAAAGCAATATCAAGATCAGTCTTATCCCGTCAGTTGGGATACAGAAACCACAGGCTTAAAACCCCGTGAGGCAAACCTAGTGGGAATTGGGTGTTGTTGGGGAAAAAATCTCACAGATACCGCTTATATTCCTGTTCAACATACAGAAGGAACTTGTTTAGAGGTTGCAGAAATTCGGGAAGCCTTACGTCCCATTTTAGAAAGCGAAGACTATCCCAAAACGTTGCAAAATGCCAAATTTGATCGGCTAGTCTTTCGCCATTTCGGGATTCAGCTATCAGGTGTGGTGTTTGATACCATGCTTGCTAGTTATGTGTTGCATCCTGAACGCAATCATAATTTAACGGAATTAACCGCGAAATATTTACCCGACTTAGAAACAAAAAGTTATCAAGAGTTAGAGATTGGGAAAAACGAAACCATTGCTGATTTAGATATTCAAACTGTCGCTGAATATTGTGGGATGGATGCCTATGTGACTTATCAATTAACACTCTTATTAGCCACAGAATTAGAGGCAATTCCGAAGTTAGATCGACTCTTAAGACAGATTGAGATTCCCCTCGAACCAATTTTAGCGGAAATGGAATACTGGGGAATTAGAATAGATACCGAATATCTGCAAACCTTATCCGAAGAAATTGGGGAAAAGTTAGAAAAAATTGAACGCCAAACCTATGAACTGGCTGGTGAAACGTTTAATTTGAATTCCCCTAAGCAACTGAGTTATATTCTCTTTGAAAAACTGGATTTAAATCGAAAAAAAACCCGAAAGACTAAAACAGGTTACTCCACAAATCATGCTATTTTAGAAAAATTACAGGGGGATCACCCCATCATTGATTTAATTCTAGACCATCGTACCTTATCGAAACTAAAATCAACGTATGTCGAGGCCCTTCCTAGTTTAGTTAATCCTGAAACCCAACGCATTTATACTGATTTTAATCAGGCAATTACAACCACAGGAAGACTCTCTTCATCGAATCCGAATTTACAAAATATCCCCATTCGCACAGAATTTTCCCGACAAATTCGCCGCGCTTTTCTACCAAAAAAAGATTGGCTATTAGTGGCAGCCGATTATTCCCAAATTGAATTAAGAATTCTTACTCATTTTAGTCAAGAACCAATTTTATTAGATGCTTATCAGACGGGAAAAGATGTTCACGAAGTAACCGCGCAATTATTATTTGAAAAAGAAGATATTACAACGGAAGAAAGACGCTTAGGAAAAACAATTAATTTTGGGGTTATTTATGGCATGGGGGCGCAACGATTTGCGAGAGAAGCGGCTGTGAGTAATCAAAAAGGGAAAGAATTTATTGATAAATATCATTCTCGTTATCCCAAAGTTTTTGAGTATTTAGAAAGACAGAAAAAAAGCGCGATCGCGCAAGGATATGTGGAAACAATTTGGGGACGTAGGCGATATTTCTATTTTAATGGCACTCCCCTCGAAAAATTAAAAGGCAACGATCCTGATAATATTGA
>CAZTXK010000098.1:3360-8890 GCA_964617275.1 uncultured Dactylococcopsis sp.
GTTTACCAATCTGATTATCAAGAATCCGTGTATTAATGCTGAGACGATAATAATGATTGAAACGAGTCTGGTTACTCCAAGGGGGAAGGGTGGCTTGACGGTTTTGAGTAAAGACTTTTTGGAATTGGGGATAGGTTTCCGCAGTCTGAGGATCGCGGGTGGGAACAACGCATCGCTGACAGGGATTAACCCCTTCAAATTCCACGTTACCCACTCGAAAGTTAACCACACTGTCGGCGGTGGTGAAAAGTTGATCTTCCCAAAATGGGGGAACGCCACTGAGTTCGATATTAGCCCGAAAGCGCGATCGCGCATTTTCCACACTTAACCCCGAAAACCAACTGGCGACGGTTTCTAGGGTAGCGGTACTAATTATTGTGGGGCCATACGCCTCGGTATCATCCGGAAATCCCCCGGCTGGCTTCTCTTGCAGGAAAACGGATTTTTCAAAGTAGTCACTCAGCCATTGATTCAGTTTTTCCACTTCGGTGACTAAATTAAAGGTTGCAGTGGTGGTTTCTCCCTGTTTTTGCAGTGAGACACTAGGCTGAGTGAGATCAAATTGAGAACGGAGTTGATGAACTTTTGGGTTACGTTTCCCGTTGACATACTTGCCTTTTTCATCCACAACTGCCCATCTGCGGTCAAATTCAAGCGTGCCAGGAGAAACAACAGAAGCGCGATCGCGCTCTACCCCATCTAACGCTTTAATGGGATAAATCAGAATTTTACCAACTTGAGCCTCCATATTTGTCCTTTGTAAACCAATAACAAATAACGAATAACAAATAACAAATAACTACTCCGTTGCTTCCTCGATTACTTCCACTTCATCTTCCCGCAGGTGAGCAGTAAACTTCTTTTCAAACTTTACCTTCACCGGTAGATTAGCACTAACCGGTCTTCCGTGCCATTCGGTGACAATTTCTTGGATCGTCCCTTCCATTCCCTTAATGTCAAAGGGTTCTTTTTTATGTCTGGGATGATGATAGACTACAACGGATTCAATAATGCGAACGCGATCGCCAGGTTTCATATATCTTTCTTAATTTAACTGAACGACTTGTAACAAAAATTTATTCATAAGGGCTAAGGAAATTAACCCGATAATGTATATGGCTTTACCATTGTTACATAAGTTAGGGTGCATTCCTAGCACTAAATTGGGAGATCAAATAAAACCGTTGTCATGTAGCGTTCTGCCCATTCTTCGCCAAAGGCTTTTTCTAAGACACGGCGGGTTTTATCATTCTTCTGCTGCTGTTGGCAATAGTTTTGTTGGGCGGCTAAATTAGCATTGGCTTGTTCAGCGGAAACGGTTTCGGCGACGTTTCCCTGCTGACAATGTAGCGTTAAAAAGTCTCTGACTCGCCCTAAAAATTGCTGTTCCTCTTCTTCATTTTCGGGACGAATAAAGACACAAAACTGGGAAAAGATACTTCCCCAAGGCGGTAAATCACGCGGTTGCGAGAATTGAGGGGCAGGCAACTGAGAAAGCGTTTCCTCATAGGCAGAGGGTAAGTGACTATCAGCACTAACAGGAGATAAATCCGCGATCGCGGCACTAATTTGCCCTCGTCCACCGACAATATCACAGCCGAAAATGGGAAGATTATATTCTGGTCGGGGAAACATGACACAATGGAGAATATCTAAATTTTTTCCCACTTGCGCTAACTCCAGATGCAACTTGCGAAAGGTTTTCGTCTGATAGCAAGCATTTTCGATAGTGAGTTTATCCCCTTCTAACCGCCCTTCAATATAACCTAAATCTTCTGGTAAGTCATAGGGAGATAACTCTAATTCTTGTTGCCAAGTTTCCTCTAAGGTATTGGCGAGAGATTGAATTAAGGGATGTTGCTGGGAACGTAAGGAAGCTGAGGTATCCAACATGAGTTTTACAGTAACGACACTTTTCTCACGATATACTGAAGATGGGTCGCGGTGAATATATCTGTAAAAAACATTTAAGGTAGAAATCATATGTTGGGTTTAGGCTGGCTAGAAGTAAGCGTTATTCTCGGAGTTGCCATTTTAATTTTTGGCCCCAAAAAATTGCCAGAAGTGGGCAGTTCTCTGGGGAAAACCCTGCAAGGCTTTCGGGAAGGAATGAGTAACTCCTCCCAAGAGGAAGAAAATTCTTATATTGACAAAGAGTAAGGAATCTCTCGTTTAATGCCAGAAACGACAGCAATCATGCAGAAGGAATCTTATCCCTATCGTTATCCTCGCGTTCCGATTCAACGTCGGATCTATGCGTTTTTAGTAGATTTTCTCGTCGTTTGGCTGGTGAGTGCCTTAGTGGGAATTGCCATTTTTCAGTTTATTGCCTTTCTTGCGGCGTGGTGGGGATTACGAGTGTATGCAGTTCGTCGCTACCAAGGGCAAAGTTTAGGGCGTTGGGCGTTTGATGTGGAAATTATTGATGGTAAACGGGCAAAACTCCCGCGTTTAGAAGTTTTAACGAAACGAGAATTAACCTTAGGCGCGATCGCGCTTTTAGGGGTAATTGGCTTACAGTATGGCTTACCCAATGTTCTGACAGCGATCATTTTAACGGCGCCACTGTTTGTTAACTTAGTAATTGCCGTGGGGGATGAAGAAAATCAGCAGGGAGTTCATGATCGCTTAGTTGATACGGTCATTGTTCCCAGTCGTCGCGGTTATTCCCTTGATATTCGGATTCGCCGTTGGGTTGACCAAATCAGTGATCGTATGAGACAATAGTAGGCTGTGTCTTCATTAATAAAGAAACTTAGCGAATATTGTAACCCCAAATCATGGCAAGCAAAAAGGGAACTCGGATTATCATTACCTTAGAATGTACGGAGTGTCGGACGAATCCTGACAAACGTAAAAATGGTGTCTCTCGCTACACCACCCAGAAAAACCGTCGCAACCATTCCGGACGGATTGAATTTAAGAAATATTGTCCCAATTGTAATCGGCACACCATGCACAAGGAAACTAAATAGAGGAGGTTAAAGATGGCTTATTATCGCAAACGCTTATCCCCGATTAAACCGGGCGATCCCATTGATTATAAAGATGTGGAATTACTCCGTAAATTTATCACCGAACGCGGCAAAATTCTTCCTCGTCGCATCACTGGCTTAACCGCTAGACAACAACGGGACTTGACAAGAGCGATTAATCATGCTAGACAATTAGCTCTACTTCCCTATGTGGATGCTGAAAATTAAAAGCTAGCTCACCGTTTGCGATCCTTGTTGCCAGTAGAAGTTAAACTAGAAAACAAGTCGTCAAACAAGCTGCAAGCGTAAAGCTGGTGGAAAAGGGAAAGCTAATCGAATTTAAAGTCCAAGCACAGCGTCGTCTTGGGGTTCCAGAGCGACCAGAAGGCAAAAAAAACTGGATCGTGCGAGATCAATGGGGTCATTCTCACACCCTGCATCCGCGACAGGTGGAGTATGAAGTGGGAGGCGACCCCAAGCGCCCTCAAGAAATTCCCGCCTTTCTCAAAGAAGTGGATCCCTATCTCGATCCCTCAAGTTTAGAGGTGGCGTGGGAATTATTAGTGGAAGAGGGAGAGCCCGTCACCCCTGAGGAGATGGCAGAAGTCTTGTTTTCAGATCAAAGTCCTGTTGCCTGTTATGCCGCTTATTCTCTCTTAGCTGAGGATAAAATCTATTTTAAGCGGAAAGGAGATCATTTTGAAGCGCGATCGCCGTCGCAAGTGGCAGAAATTAAGCACCAGCTAGAGGTAGAAAAGCAACGCATTCAAGAAAAAGCTGCCTTTATTGATCGGATTAAACGCCGATTAGCCGGAGAATCTGTAGAATGGGAAAACAGCGATCGCGCTCGGTTTGAAGCCCTAGAAAAATATGTTCTCTATCCCGAACAAGAGGTGCGTCTCGCCCAAGAAACCTTAGCAGAATTAGGGCGGGAACAAAGTGCTGAGGCAGCGTTTAGCTTGCTTGTTGATCTCGGCTTATGGAGTCGCCATGAAAATCTTTTCTTGCGTCGTAGCTCCTACCCTGTCCAATTTCCTCAGAAGGTACTCGATGTGGCGCAACAATACTTAGACTCTCCCCCCGATGACCTAGAGCGCGATCGGCTGGACTTAACCCACCAAAAAGTTTACACCATTGACGACGAAAGCACCCAAGAAATTGATGATGGTTTAAGCATTGAAACCCTCCCCGATGGGCGCGAACAGATTTGGATTCATATTGCGGATCCCACCCGCTTAGTGCGACCCGAAGACGAACTGGATCAAGAAGCGCGACGACGATGCACCAGTTTGTATCTTCCCACCGGCATGATTCCCATGTTTCCTGCAGAACTTGCCACGGGACCGATGAGTTTAAGGCAGGGACAAGTTTCACCCGCCGTGAGTTTTGGGGTCATTCTAGAAGAAGACGGCAAAATTACGGACTATACCATTGCTGCCAGTTGGGTAAAACCCACGTATCGCCTCACTTATGAGGATGTGGATGAAATGCTGGAGCTAGGGGTAACTGCCGAGCCGGAAATTGCCCGATTAGCCCATTGGGCGGAAAAACGGAAAGAGTGGCGCAAGGGACAAGGCTCGATTAATATTAGTTTACCCGAAGCAAAAGTAAAGGTAAATGAAGAGGAAGAAGTGGAGATCGAACTCTCAGAAGATTCTACTTCTCACCAACTGGTAGCAGAAATGATGATTCTCGCTGGGGAAGCCGCAGGGCGTTTTGCGGTGGATAACGAGGTTCCTTTGGTGTTCCGCTCGCAACCGCAACCCGAATTTCCCCCAGAAGAAGAATTATTACAACTCCCCGCCGGACCGGTGCGCTGTTGTGCCATTCGTAGCTGTATGCCTCGTAGTGAAATGAGTACCACCCCCGCCTCTCATGCCGGATTAGGGTTAGAGGTTTATGCCCAAGTCACCTCCCCGATTCGGCGATATGTGGATTTATTAGCCCATTTTCAATTAAAGGCGTTTCTGCGCGACGATCCTTGTCCCTTTTCTGCGGAACAAATGCAGGAAATGGCTTATAGTGCGGCTTCCGGGGCGTATGAAGCTACCTTGGTGGAACGACAAACCAAGCGCTATTGGGCGTTAGAATATCTCCGTCGCAATGGGGATCAACGCTGGAGCGCGATCGTTTTACGGTGGCTACGAGAAGAAGATAATTTGGGCATTGTCTTATTAGAAGATTTAGGGTTAGAACTGCCTCATCGCTTCCAAAATCAAGTCGAACTCGGCGATCGCGTAGAAGTGGAAGTGGTGGTTTCTGATCCGCATCAAGACTTATTACGCTTTCGAGAATTTACAGGAGAACTCAACCATGCTATTTAAGCTCTTAACTTTTCCTCTGACCGGCCCCATTGAAGGAGTAACATGGCTCGGAGAACAAATTTTAGAACGAGCCGACCAAGAGTTAGACGACAAAGAAAACCTCAATAAACGGCTGTTAAGTTTGCAGTTATCTTTAGATTTAGGGGAAATCTCCGAAGAAGAATACGACGAACAGGAAGAAGAAATTTTATTAGCCATGCAAGCCATTGAGGATGAAGAAAATGAATCTTA
>CAZTXK010000099.1:0-1297 GCA_964617275.1 uncultured Dactylococcopsis sp.
GGTTTGAGTTGAAAGGCGCGATCGCGCGGCAACCAGAACGAGTACAAACCGAAACCCCTTTTCGGATTGTTAGCGTTTTCTATTGCTCGGATGAAGTCACAAGCTGAAGCTGAAAGCAATATTTCCGAATCATCAGTCTCGGAAGCCAAAGCTGGAGCTTAAGCTATTGAATTGATAATCAACTGAATAGTAAAGGCAAGGGGAGTATTTCCTCTTGTCTCTAAAGTTGATCAATGATTGGACAAAAAGTTTCTAATTAACTATGAAATATCATGTTATCTATGATGGCAATTGTAATCTTTGTGTTTCCCTTGTCCAACAAATGGAAAAATTAGATCAGGGACAACAGTTTGATTATATTCCCATGCAGGATCAAGTTACCTTAAACCGCTTTGGGATTACAGAAAAAGATTGTGAGTTAGGAATGATCTTAATTGATGCTCAAACCCCAAATCTTCGTTGGCAAGGAAGCAACGCAGCCGAAGAAATTGCTCGTAAAATTCCCTTGGTGGAAGGATTAATTGCGTTATATCGACAAATTCCCCCATTGAAATCAATTGGCGATCGCGCTTATGGCGAGATACGTGATAATCGTTATCAGTGGTTTGGCAAACGAGACCAAACTTATCATTCTCCCTATCCCATTGGTTGCAAGGCTTCAGATACAGTTAAAGATTGAGTAACGGAAAAATCAAGACAGTATTTTGTCAAAGCTATGATAGCAATGTGAGGAATTTTGGAGAGACACTATGCCATCGATCGCGCTTATAGATTATGATATGGGAAACTTGCACTCCGCTGCTAAAGGCTTAGAAAAAGTGGGAGCCACAACAACAATTACCGATTCGGCGAAAGTCATTAAAGATGCCGATGCCGTGGTGATTCCGGGGGATGGGGCATTTGATCCCGCCATTAAACATCTGCAAGCAAGAGACTTAATTGATCCCATTAAAAGCGCGATCGCGCAAGGAAAACCCTTTTTAGGCATTTGTTTAGGCTTACAAGTGTTATTTACCTCTTCTGAAGAAGGAAAAGAAACCGGATTAGGGATTATTCCCGGAACAGTGCGTCAATTTCATCCTGAACCCAATTTAACGATTCCGCACATGGGCTGGAACAATTTAGAGTTCACCCAACCCAATCATCCCCTCTGGCAAGATTTACCTGCTAATCCCATGGTGTATTTTGTCCATTCCTATTATGTCGTTCCTGATGATCCCCAAGTTTCTGCTGCTATGGTGACGCATGGAACACAACAAGTCACTAGCGCGATCGCGCAAGATAATATTATGGCAGT
>CAZTXK010000099.1:1397-2742 GCA_964617275.1 uncultured Dactylococcopsis sp.
GCGATCGCGCAAGATAATATTATGGCAGTCCAGTTTCACCCCGAAAAATCCTCTCATATTGGCTTAAAAATTCTCTCCAACTTTGTCCGCCTAATTCCGTGAAAAAAAAATCCCCTCTTCGCTAGGGAAAAGGGGATACTGCATTTTTTAGAACAATGCTTTAACGAACCATACCGCGCTGGGCTTGGGCATCAATGGCTTTTTGCAGATAAAGATTCAAGAATTGCCAGCCATTAGAGATATAAGCGGGAAGTTTACGAACAAATTTCACCGCCCGCGGCGCATCGGTTTTATCAATACTACTGAGTTTTTGATTATTCTTCGCACACACCTCTAAACGGTTAAAGAAGTTGGGGTTTTCCACATCTAAAATGGTTGGGAAAACACGCCCTGCGGTTTCGTTGGTTTTCTTGATGACATACTGATCATACTCTCTGGTATCTAAACCTAACTTTTCATAAAACCCAGAGCGTTGAATATCATTGAGATACATGGTGGCAAAAACCGCCAGTAAGAAGAAACGACACCACAACCGTGAGACAAATCCTGTAATCACAAAAGGCTGGGATTGCATGATGGCATCAAAGAAGTCAGCGTGACGGTTTTCATCTTGACACCAGTTTTTAAAGAAGCGGAATAAGGGATAAATCCGATATTCAGGATGCTTTTCTAAATGACGGTAGATAGTGATATAACGCCAGTAGCCAATTCTTTCTGAGAGATAGGTGGCGTAAAACACATATTTGGGTTTGAAAAAGGTATATTTACGACTCTTGGTGAGAAACCCTAAATCTAAAGAGAGATTAAAATCGCCCATTGCTTTATTGAGAAAGCCAGAGTGACGGGCTTCATCCCGTGACATAAGGGTAAAACATTCCGCTAAGAGAGGGTTGGAATCTTTCAAACGTCTCCCCAATTCTTTATAGAGAAGGAAGCCCGAAAATTCCGCGGTGCAAGATCGTTCTAAAAATTCGACAAAGAGACGGCGGGTTTCTTCGTCTAAATGTTCCCAAGATTGATTAAACTCTTCATCACGGATGAAATGTTTTTTGTTATAGTCGGCGCGAAATTCTTCTAAAATGGCGCGTAATTCGTCTTCATTGATGGAAATATCCATCTTCGCCATTTTGTCAAAGTCTGTGGTGTAAAAACGAGGCGTTAAAAGGGTTTCTTTGGCTGGGGCTTTCACCCCAGGGCGTAATTCCTGCTGATCTTGTTTATCTGCTGTATTAACCATATTTTATTGCTTAGAATGAATGATCTTAAGCCTTTGAAGGTGAGAGCGAGCTAGTATTTTTTTTCAGTTTATCAACGGGCTAGGGCGCGATCGCGCTTCCTTGTTAAC
>CAZTXK010000099.1:2842-4133 GCA_964617275.1 uncultured Dactylococcopsis sp.
TGTTAAGCAGTCGTTGCCACGTGAGAGTTTGTGTCGAGTCCTCCCAATGCCAACGTAATAAATTAGCAACAGGTTGTCCCACACTTAAACCCTCTTCTCCTAGTGCTTCTCGGGGGCTTTCTGTCGCAAGCGCGATCGCGCACCCCACATCACACACCCCCCACTTTACCAGATTCTTCACTCCAGACAAGAGAGAAAGCGTGGTTCCAGCTAACGTTCCATCTTCCAGTCTCGCTGTTCCCTGTTTTACCGTAACTTCTCGCTTATCCCAAGGATAAACCCCATCCCCTAACCCCAAAGCGGCTAAAGCATCACTCACGAGAAACAAGCGTTTACTCCCTTCACCCATTCGTAGCAATAACTGTAACATCGTTGGCGAAATATGTTGACCATCAGCAATAAAGCCACATTTGACCCCTGAATGAGTCAGTGCTGCCCCTAATAACCCCGGTTCACGGTGATGAAGGGAGGGCATGGCATTAAAAGCATGAGTCACCACCGAAGCCCCTTCTTGAAACGCCTTTTCTGCTTCCTCTTTTGTCGCTAAGGAATGACCGAGGCTAATTTTCAGACTAGGGTAACGTCGCTTGATTTCTGAGATTATTCTCTGGTCAGAGCTTATTTCAGGAGCACAAGTTAGCACCTTAACGTATTCACTATATTTTCCGATCAGGCTTCCTAAATTGTCAATGGTAAAAGGGAGAAGATGATTTTTGGGGTGTGCGCCGCGTTTTTCCGAGTTTAAAAAGGGGCCTTCTAAATGGACACCGAAAATTTTGGCATAGGGAAAGTCTGGCTTTTGATACCCTTGAATATATTGACCTATTGTCGCTAAAGCAGTATTAATTTTTTCAGGAGAGGTGGTGATAATTGTTGGCAAAAAACAATCAATTCCTGCTTCCCAAAGAAACTTAGCAATTTGCCAGAGTTGGTCACAATGTTTTAATTCTAAATCGGGAAAAGGTAATCCCAGTGCGCCATTAATTTGTAAATCTGCGCCACCCAATGATATCCAATCCTCTTCTAAATCAATAACTGGTTCTTTATATGTTTTATTATTTTTCTGCGGTTGAATCGTTTTAATTTTGCCATTTTCAATCAATAACTCATATCGGCACTGGTCAGATTGATTTTTAGGAAGCCGAGCATTAATTATGTAAAACTTATTTTGAGAAATAGACTGAAACTTATTGTTAATACTTACCATCAAATTACTTAAGTATTCTCCTAGCAGAGTATCTAATTAAAATCTTTTTATTTGTTACTTCGTTCTCTTAAGAAAACAGCGACC
>CAZTXK010000099.1:4233-8839 GCA_964617275.1 uncultured Dactylococcopsis sp.
ACCTTGGGGAAGACTCTAGAAGAGATTCTGGAGGCTCAACTGTCTCTAAATTTTCAAAACTTTCTTCCTCTGCTTCGTCTGTTTCATCATTTGATTCAGTTTCTAAGTTCTTTTCATTTTCTAGATTTTCGCTATGTTTTTTATCTTCTTGTTCTCTATCACCCATAATTAATTCATTTTTTGATTAAAGTTTTTTAATGTTGTTCCTAAGCGAATTCCCGCATAGATTGCTTTATCTTGATGATATTGTCCTTTAGGGATAATAATATAAGATTCAGCTTCTCCCGGCTGTTTCCAGTCATAATAAACAGCCCATTTAGAATCAGGTCTTTTTAATTTAGTAATATCTTGTCTAAATCTAGATTTTTGTCCCGAGGTTGCATTAATTGGCAAAACATAGCGGAATGGCTTACGTTTTCTTTTGGAAATACTCGTTGTCATTTTTAGTAACTCCTTCTTACAGCGTTATCTTTTAATTGGAGTCAAACTAGATATAGCAATCCTTAACTCATGAGGTACACATCTAATTAGCAAAAAACTGATTAGGAAGGCTTTTTAAACCAATTGTTTTGTACCTAGCCAGACTGGGAATTGCTATATATAGTAATTTTTTCTACTATATAAATGATACTATATCCCCTTTTGTTCAATCATTTTTGATTTGTCCATCTTCTCCCAGTTCGGGATAAGGTTTCCCCGCTTCATCATAAGCGGCGGCTAAGTCTGGATAAGCCCATCGAAATAGAGTTTGATGATAAGTTTCCGCATCAAGACGCGGTTGTTCATAATATCCGAAAGCGAGGCGTTGGCGTTGGGCCTCAAATAAAATTACAGCCGCAGCAACAGAAACATTTAAAGATTGCACCATCCCAAACATGGGAATATAAATATTGTAATCAACAAGGCTGACGGCTTCTTCACTTACGCCCCATTTTTCTGCCCCAAACAGAATGCAACTAGGTTGGGTATAATCAGGGGTGCGATAGTCAATGGCAGTTTCAGAAAGATGAGTGGCGTAGAGGGTAAAGCCCTGCTTTTTGAGATGACTAACGGCAACTTGTAAGTCTGAATGTGTCTGAATATTGACCCATTTCTGGCTGCCTTTGGCCGTTTCACTAAAGGCTGGAACATCGCCGTGTTGATAAACACCATGGACACCAAATACGCCAACTGCATCACAGGTGCGGATAATAGCTGAAAAATTATGGGGTTTATGGACATCTTCTAATAAGACGGTTAAATCTTTTTGTCGTCGGTTCAAAACCTCACGAAGGCGATGATAACGTCGAGGAAGCACTGGTTTTGTTTCACCCATTCTAAATATGAATCACTATTCTACATCCTCTATTGAACAGTTTGTTGTCAGTGCGGCGCAAATGGCAGCGATCGAGCAACGAATTTTTGACTCGGGAATGCCGGTGGCGGCGCTGATGGAAAAGGTAGCAGGGTTAATCACCCAACGCTTAATTCAATTATTTAAGGGAGTTTCTAAAGTTGGCATTATTGTCGGACCGGGTCATAATGGGGGAGATGCTGCCGTTGTGGCGCGAGAGTTATATTTAAAGGGCTATCAGGTTGTCATTTATCGTCCCCTGAATAAGGGAAAAGAATTAACCCAAGCCCATCTCGATTATGTCCAAAGTCTGGGAGTGAGTCTTACCAATGATCTTGGGGCATTAGAAGGCTGTGAGGTAATAGTTGATGGCTTATTTGGCTTTGGGATGACACGCCCGTTGGAAGGGGAGTTAGCCCAAGCGGTGGAAACCATTAATCAGTGGTCAATTCCTATGGTGAGTATTGATCTCCCTTCAGGGATTCATACCGATACGGGAGAGGTTTTAGGAAGTGCCATTATTGCTGATTATACGTTTTGTTTAGGACTTTGGAAACGAGCCTTTTTTCAGGATCAGGCGTTACCCTATCTTGGAAAAGTGGCGTTAATTGATTTTGGCATTCCTTTAGCTGATATCGAAGCTGAAAGTGCCAATGCTATTAAACGCATGAGTGCGAAATTAGCGCGATCGCTGTTACCCTTACCCCGTCCTTTAGTAACCCATAAATATAAGCAAGGACATCTCCTCATTATTGCCGGTTCTTATCAATATGCAGGGAGTGTCATTCTTGCAGGGTTAGGCGCGAGAAAAAGCGGTGTGGGAATGCTGAGTATTGCTGCCCCCATCTCTCTCAAATCCATTTTAGTGAACCATCTTCCCGAAGCGCTAATTATTGATTGTCCCGAAACCGAAGCAGGCGCGATCGCTGAACTCCCCTCAGTAGCAACCCAATGGGAGAAGTATAGCGCGATCGCAGTGGGGCCGGGATTAACCTTAAATGCAAAATCCATTCTGCCAGCGATTTTAGACGCACCAACCCCCTTAATCATTGATGCCGATGGATTGAACCTTTTGGCAGAAATGACCCCGAAAAATACTCTAAAATCCCGAAATCAGTGCACAATTCTTACCCCCCACCCTGGCGAATTTCGACGCTTATTTCCTGATCTCGATTCCTCAGATACCATTGCTAAGGTACAAACCGCAGCCGAACAAACCAACAGTTGTATCCTCCTCAAGAGGGCAAGAAGTATCATTGCAGGAAAAGATTACCAAACTTGGGTCATCCCTGAAAGTACCCCTGCTTTAGCCAGAGGCGGCAGTGGCGATGTTCTCACGGGGTTACTCTCAGGCTTAGTTGCTCAAGATAATCCCAAAAATCTTTCTACCAGCACCCTCGCCGCAGTTGCCGCCACTTGGCACGCCCAAGCTGGAATCATTGCCAGTCAACAAGAAAGTGAGTTAGGCGTGGATGCTTTCACCTTAACCCAATATCTCACCCACTTTGTCACTGCCAATCAAGATGAGTCGAAAGAAGTTTTCCTCAAATAACGAATAACCAATAACTAATTCTCCAGTAAGTTAAGATAGGTTTACAGGAAACCAGTGAAATAGCCATTTTTTGCCAAATAAAATGAACGCACCAATTCGAGGAATGCAAGCCCCCTATTATGGAGGCGGTAATATGCGTACCCCGCCCCCAGACTTACCTTCTCTACTCTTAAATGAACGCATCATTTATTTAGGTTTACCTCTGGTTTCTCCAGATGAGTATAAAGAACAAATTGGGCTTGATGTGACAGAATTAATTATTGCTCAACTGTTATATTTACAGTTTGAAGATCGGGAAAAACCGATTTATATGTACATCAACTCCACAGGAACATCTTGGTATGGGGGAGAAGCCATTGGCTTTGAAACCGAAGCCTTTGCCATTTGTGATACCCTCAACTACATCGAGCCTCCTGTAAATACCATTTGCATTGGTCAGGCTATGGGAACCGCTGCGATGATTCTGTCTGCAGGCACAAAAGGCTACCGCGCCAGTCTCCCTCATGCCACCATCATTTTGAACCAGCCTCGTCAAGGGGCGCAAGGACAAGCCACGGATATTCAAATTCGGGCAAAAGAAGTCTTGGCAAATAAAGATGCCATGTTAAACATTTTATCCCGAAATACCGGTCAGCCGAAGGAAAAAATTGCGAAAGATTCGGATCGCATGTTCTATCTCAGTCCCCAAGAAGCTAAAGAATATGGACTGATTGATCGCGTTTTAGAAAGTACCAAAGAACTACCTTCTACCGCCGGTATTGTTTAGTTCAGCCTTGTTAGGCAATCTCATCATAAATACAGTTGTTAGCGTAAGCAAAGGAAAAATTTCATGCCCATTGGTGTACCAAAAGTTCCCTATCAGTTACCCGGTCAACCCTACAGTGAGTGGGTGGACATTTATAATCGTCTTTATCGCGAACGGATTATTTTTATCGGTCGAAGCATTAATGACGGTTTAGCCAACCAAGTGATTGCGGTAATGCTTTACCTTGACTCAGAAGATCCCAGTAAGCCCATCTCTCTCTACATTAACTCTCCAGGCGGCTCTGTCAGTGCGGGAATGGCAATTTATGACACCATCCAACACATCAAATCAGAAGTAACCACAATTTGTGTCGGAATTGCTGCTTCTATGGGCGCTTTCCTCTTATCTGCTGGAACCAAAGGAAAGCGCGTTGCCCTCCCCCACTCCCGTATTATGATTCACCAACCCCTAGGAGGAACTCAAGGACAACGACAAGCGACGGATATTGAAATTGAAGCCCGAGAAATTCTCCGTATTCGTCAGGAACTTGATAAAATTATGGCGGAAAATACGGGTCAAACGGTGGAGAAAATTAAAAAAGACACCGATCGCGATTACTTTATGTCCGCTCAAGAAGCCAAAGAGTATGGCATTGTGGATCGGGTGATTGAAGAGAAAAATCTCTAATTCTTAAGGTGGGCTTTGTCCCACCTAGTTTTTGGGCTTAAAGGAACTTAAAAGAATCTACTTCTAAAACTTCACCGATCATCGCAAGCGTCATAACATCATCTCTAATATTTCCCTTCACTTCGACTCGTTGCTCAGGCTTACAGAGAGATTGAGGGGGATTTTTTAATTCGTAGGTTTTTCCCTCATCGCTGACTAACGCCCAAGCCCCAATTCCTACCTCTCGTTTTTCAATTTTTCCCGTTACTGTCATCATAAAAATAAAGCCCGCCATGATAGCAGGCTGATA
>CAZTXK010000100.1:0-8833 GCA_964617275.1 uncultured Dactylococcopsis sp.
TCTCTTACAGGGAGCATTAAGCCAGAAAGTGCTGCTAGATGAGCAACAGATTGCTGTTACCTATCCGTGGTGGTTTCCTGATTTTTTGCAAAAAGGGTGGTCGCTGTCTTGGTCAGAAGTTGACCAATTGAAATTACGAACAACCGGACAAGGAGGGCTAGTGTATTATTTTGTCACCCCTGAGCGCGATCGCGCCTACCTTTTACCCATGCGAGTCGCTGGCTTTGCCCAATTAGTACAAGTGGTGGAAGAAAAAACTGGCATTGATACCCGAGATGTCCGCCCTTTAGCGCAACCATGGATGTATTTGATTCTACTGGGATTGACCCTGCTTTTGCTCTTAGTTGATACTTGGACAATTTGGACAGCTCTAACTCAGGGATTCATGGTTTAAGAATGATTTTCTTCCTTGGCTTGGGACTGCGTGAACTGATTTTCTTGGGAATGGGGTAACACCTGAGTCTGTTGATAAGAAGGGTGTGAACCGTTCACCTGTTGCATTAAACTTGCCATTTCTAACGCATTGAGGGCATAATTCCAGCCTAGGTTACTCTTAATACCCGCTCGTTCTAGTGCCTGTTGCATATTTTCGGCGGTAATGACCCCAAACACCACAGGAACACCAGTTTGGAAGCTAGTGGCAGCAATGCCCTTTGCCGCTTCACTGGCGACATAGTCAAAATGAGCGGTTTGTCCTCGAATTACCGCCCCTAAGCAAATAATGGCATCATATCGTCCTGTTAGCGCCATTTGTCGCGCCATCATCGGTAATTCAAAACTGCCGGGAACCCAAATATAATCAACTTGTGTTCCGTTGGGATCAGGGTTAACGCCATGACGTTTGAGGCAATCTTGACACCCTCCTAATAGTTTCTCGGTTACTAAGTCATTAAACCGCCCAATGACGATGGCAAATCGGGCGGATGCTGTATTCGTAAAGGTTCCTTCAAATACTGTCATAATGAGTTATTTGTTATTGGTTATTGGTTATTGGAAACTATTGTTATAGTTAACTGGTAACTGGTAACTGATCACTGGTCACTGATTAGCCCCCTACCGTAGCATGACTTCTTAGAAATGGTATTAGATCCATATACTTCCATTGTGCATAAAAAAGCTCCCCACTCACAGAGAATGAGGAGTTAAACCGAATTACTCGAAAGATATTTAAACCACAAAAAAGTTTAAGACACCCACTGCAACAACAAGCAACATCCAAGCCCCTGAACCCACAAAAATCAAACGCTTTGATTGCTCCCAGTTTTGTGGAGAGGCATAAGCGACAGGAACGCCAATTACCATAATAAAGGACAGAAATACTAAAGCAGCGAGTGCAATTTGAAACAAAATAGACATTTTCTTAATTCTCCCAAGACAACAAACAGTTTTTTAAAGCCTTTCTCTTCGATTATTTCCCCCAAGTAAGGAGAAGAGTCGTTTTATATTTTATCAGCCTAAGACCCTGATGGGGAGGAACTTAAGCACAATCACTTATGGTTGCCTCCCTGATCCTTGATTAGTGTAATTGAATGTGCTTGGGCTGTTCAAACATATGAACTGTGTCCACAAACCGTGCTGTCATGGACTGACTGGAAATGACCAAGGATTCAGTTCTTGCGCCACCATGGAAGAAACGAACTCCTTGCATTAAGGTGCCGGGGGTAATACCAGAAGCCGCAAATAAAACAGTTTCGCCTCGCGCTAAGTCTTCCGCATTATAAACGGCATCAGGGTCTTTAATTCCCATTTCTTGAAGACGCTCAAGGTTACTTTCTCGGCTTTCACCAATTAAACCGGTTTTCACTTGTTCGGGATCATAGATTAATTGCCCTTGGAAGTGACCGCCTAAACAACGCATAGCAGCAGCGGAAATGACTCCTTCTGGGGCGGCTCCAACTCCCATCAAGGCATGAACGTTGGTTCCAGTAAAAGCACAGGAAAGAGCAGCGGAAATGTCACCATCTTCAATGAGACGAACTCTGGCTCCGGCTTCACGGATTTCTTTAATTAGACTTTCGTGGCGTGAGCGATCCATAACCACTACGACTAATTCTTCGACAGAGCGATTTAAGCACTCAGCAATGATTTTCAAATTTTCCGTGGGGGATTTGCGAATATCGACATGACCCCGGGCAACGGGTGGGGCTGCGAGTTTTTTCATGTAGAAGTCTGGGGCAGCAAAGAGGCCACCTTTTTCGGAAATGGCTAATACCGCCATTGAGCCTTCTTGACCTTTAGCGACTAAGTTCGTGCCTTCGCAAGGATCAACGGCAATGTCAATTTCAATGAGTTCGTCAGGGTTGCAGAAGCTCTTGGCATCAGGGCGAGTACAAATTCCGACTTCTTCCCCAATATAGAGCATAGGAGCGTCATCACGTTCCCCTTCCCCGATAACAATGCGACCGCGCATATTAATGTCATTCATGCGTTCACGCATTGCTTCAACAGCAAGTTGATCAGCCTCGTTTTTCTGTCCTTTTCCCATTAAACGGGATGACGCGATCGCGGCTTGTTCGACCACTTCAATAATTTCTAAACCAAGTGTTTTTTCTAACAATGTTATATCTCCCGTCTGCGGTCTTGCTTAATTCGTTTCTGAGTTTATCAGAAAACCATGGGTTATTTGTTAGTCAATTCTTTACTGTCCTTGGACGACTTGCTTAAAGGTGGTGAGGCTTTCTAATCCAATTAATCCCCGCCGATATCCTTTTTGATTGGATATTCCGAGGAAAATACTGTCTCCGTTGGCAGCATAGCGAAAGAAGCGTGGGGAGGCATTTACATAAACCAAGGCACTATCAACGGTTTGAGCAAATTGACGGGTTTCGCGATAGGATTGGCTGATAATGCAGTCAGCATGACCGCTACTGTGACGATTAATCCACGCGATCGCGCTTCCAATATCATTCACAAACCGAAAGGCAACGATTTTCTTGATATAACTTTGTGACCATTCTTTTTCTTGAATAGGATTGAAATACTGGGGATAAGCCGTTACTAATTCTTCTTCTCCCCTTAATACAAATCCCTTATCTTTCAGCATCTGAAAAACATTAGTTAACACTGAGGCTTTAATATTACGGTTAATTAATACTTTCTCAATGGCATTGACGGGATCAGGTTCGCTGGCATGACTATCAATAATCACGGAGCGGACTTTTTCGGCGCTGCCAGTGGTTGACCAATATAAATAACAATTACCGATCGCGGTTCTTAAAATGGGAACATTCACCACCTTGGCGGTTTCCTCGACTAAGCTAGGGCGACCATAGGGAATAACTAATTTGGTATAAGGCTCTTGTCGCACTAAATCGCGCACCGAACAGCCTTGATCCCCAGATAACAGTTGTAAAGTATGCTGGGGTAAATCGGCTTCTTCTAGGGCTGCATTGAGGCTTTTGACGATTGCTTCATTAGAATGGCTGGCTTCACTTCCCCCTCGTAATACTAAGCTATTCCCTGTTTTGACACCTAATCCCGCCGCGATCGCGCTTAATTCGGGCAAGGCTTCATAAACAAAGGTAATGACTCCTAGGGGCATCCGTTGGCAATAGGTTTGGGCGGGATCAAGAGGATAGGGAGCGTGGCTGACTTTTTGAATGGGATCCGCGATCGTTGCCAATCGTTCCAAAATTTTAATCGCGGTTTCTAGGCGTTGGGGCGTTAGTTTTAGCCATTCTAAAATTAACTCAGGAAGAGCCATTTCTCGACCTGTTTCTAGATCAAGGGTATTTGCCTCTAAAATGTCATCATAAGAGTGTCGCAAGGATTGACCCATCAAAGCCACAGCCCGTGAGCGTTGACTTCCTGTGGTCATTGCTAGCTGCTCACTCGCTTGATGAGACTGTTTAACCACCGTCTCAATCAACTTGGATTTTTGGTCATCATTGCCCTGTTTCATTATTAATTAACTGCGCCAATACGCTAACCAAACCATTAAAGCAGGTAATAAAGCCAATAGTACAGCCAGCAAGGCCCAAAAGAAAACGGTTCCTTCCACAGAAGATTGTAAAATTAAAGGGAGCCAGACTGCTAAAAGAACAATGGTAATTCCTAGCATCATCGGGAGAAAAAGCTCTCCCCAACGGGAGTGAATCGGTAGCCATCGCCGACCATTCCAACGCCAAGCCCGTTTATAGGGGGAAGCCCCAGAAATTTGTTGCAACTGCTGATAATTATCTTGGACAATAAAAATATGCTGACAATGATCGCAACCAAAAGCCTCAGTCAGCATAATTTGGCTTAAGTGTCCTGCACGCCGACAAGGACAAGGATATTCTGAGGATAAATCAATTTTGACACCTTTCTCTGCTGGCACGATCCCTTAAGCGTAAAAACTTGATCTGATGGTTCTTGTATTTTTTTCATCTTAGTGGTTACAGCCATCTGATTGCCAACCTTTTTTCGGTTAACATTAAGGTATGTTCATCTATCGAACTGAGTCTTTTGAAGAAAATCTGCAACGGTATAACCTTAGCGAAGAGTTAGAGCGCCTTTGTAATGAATTAGCGCAAATGTCGGTTAGCCAAGTTCAGTCTCGGTTTGAGCGGATTTATCCCTTCCTGAAACGGAAAGAAGGATACAATAAACGCCTCATTGCTCGAATTTATCGGGTTGACTATACCCCCATTTTATGCTTACTCACGATTTTTTTACGGGGGGATAATAGTTATGAAGAATTTTTGCGCGATCGCGAAAACTACGCTCATCAGTCTTGGGCGAAAGAAGTCGAAGAAAATCATCTCCGAGAGTGGCTTAAACAGCAACAAACCACTACCTCAGACAACAATACCACCCTACCGTCGCTTCCCAGTCACCTTTACCCTTGGCTACAACCTCCGACATGGGAAATTGACACCAATAATCTTTTAATTTATGAAAGTCAAAGTTGGGTACAACAATTTCAAAACCTAGCCATTCGTCAAAATTGGCAAAATTATTATCAACTGATTCTTGACTTAATTGATATGACAACGCTTCCCGGGCTATTTTATCCCGACTGGGAAGTACGACTGCATGGGAATCAACAGTGTCACCTTCTCTATACTCACTTAATTACTCAAGACGATCCCCCGAGAGAAATTTTATTTCTACTTTATCCCTTTCTGAAGCGTCCAACCGATCAAGAAATTGCCAAAATTATTGAGCAAGAAGAGTTTAATTTTACTCAAAACTTATATTTGGATGATCTCACAAATTGGGCGCAACGATCCTATCCCAGTGATATTATTGCTTCCGAAGAATCTTGGCTTGCCATTGAAGATGAAACCACCACTAATTTAGCCTTATCTGCCGAAGAAGAAGCAATTTTACATTCGGTTTCCGCTTCTTCTAAATCCCTTCCTTTATTTTTAAATGGACAGGCTGGTAGTGGCAAATCAACTATGCTGTTTCATCTTTTTGCCGACTATTGCCATCGTCATTTTTTAATTTGTCAACAAGAACAAAAAGAAGTCTTTAAAAAACCGCATCCTTTATTTCTTGCTTATAACGAGCGTCTTTTGAGAGTGGCTAAACAGCAAGTAATCACTCTCTTAAAAAATCATCACCGCTTCACGGAAAAAGAGCCATTTAGTAATGCTTCTTCCCAAATTTCACCCTTTTTCAAAACTTTCCGCCAGTTTCTCCGTAATTTATTACCTCCTGAAGAAAAACAGCTTTTCTCTCCTGATAAATATATTTCTTTTCATTATTTTCGCCAATTATGTCGGCGACACCTACCGCGATATTCTCCTGAAAAGTCTTGGCTAGTGATTCGGACTTTTATTAAAGGATATCATCTAGATGAGCGCAAAAATTATTTAAGCATCGAAGATTATCAAGAAATTCCCAATCGAGAAAAAATTGTTAGTGAAAATGAGTTTAGAGAAATTTATAATCAGGTTTGGAATTGGTATTATGACTATACTCAGGAACACCAAACTTGGGATGATCAAGATTTAATTCGCTGGGTTTTATCTCATCAATATTATTCCCCCGATTATACAGCTATTTTTTGCGATGAATCTCAAGATTTCACTCGCTTGGAATTGCAATTAATTATGCGTCTCTCGGTGTTTTCAAAATATGATCTAGAGCATGAGTATGTTCCCAGTCTTCCCTTTGCTTTTGCAGGTGATCCCCTACAAACCTTGAATCCTACAGGCTTTCGCTGGGCAAGTTTGAAAGCAACCTTTTATAACGAAGTTTTGACAGCGTTATCACCAACGGGGAATCTCAAATTAGAAATGAATTTTCAAGAATTAGTCTGTAATTACCGCTCTTTTCCCTCTATTGTTGGGGTAAGTAATTTAATTCAGTTATGGCGAGCCAACTTACTTGACTTAAGAGAAATTGAACCCCAAACCGCTCGTAAAATTGGTAATAGCAACCCCCAACAGTATATTTTAGGCAAGAACTTATCTCCTGACGAAGCCAAACTTTATATGCAGGACTCCTTAATTATTTTACCCTGTGATGAAACGGGAGAAACCGATTATATTCGCAATGATAAACTGTTAAGTGAGTTATTTCCTGAAGTTGAGAAAGATAGTAAACCATGGAATATGTTAAGCGCGATCGCGGCGAAAGGGTTAGAATTTAAGCAAGTAATTCTTTATAAATTTGGTGATAATTGTCCAAATAATATTTTTTCTCCCTCACACAAAAACTCGGAAAAAATTAAGTATTTTTTGAATAAACTTTATGTTGCCACCAGTCGCGCCACTGAACAACTTTTCATTGTTGATACTCCTAAAGGAGAAGAACGGTTATGGCAATACGCTAGCAATAGCAACCAACTACAATCCTTAATTGATAATCAGTTATCCCAACCCGAGAAATGGCAAAAGAAAATTAATTTACTGACTTGGGGAGATACCCCCGAAAACTTAGGAAAAGATGATCCTTATACCATAGCCGAAACCTTAATGACAGAAGGATTAAACAGTCAAAACTCTGATCTCTTGTGGCGAGCGCAACAAGCCTATCACCGTCTTAAAGAGGAAGAAAAAGCAGCGGTATGTGAAGCAGAGGCTCTAAAACTAGACGGAGAATTGATTAAAGCGGGCCACTGTTTATTAAAGCAACAAAAATTAGAAAATGCTTGGCATTGTTTTTGGCAAGGAATGGCATGGCAAGAATTATTTAATCTTTATCATCATTTAGAAGAAACAGAAGCAGAAATTGGCGAAGATACTTGGTTTAGAATTAAAAATGATTATCCCCTAATTCAATACATGACACAACTATCAAGTGTGCCGAACACTTCTCAACTTGATAGCTTAACTCAAATCCTAATTTCTCGCCTCAATAACGAGCAATTTAGCCAAGAAATTATTAGTCCACAATGGCAAAAAGCTATAGAAACTTATTGCCAAAAAATTAAACAATTATTAAAAAGTGAGGAGCAGGGAAAAACGCCCCCTTGGGAAAATTACGCTCAAATTTTAGAGAAAATTAGTTCTAAAATTACTACCGAACGTAAAAATCAATACTTAGAAATAGCTGGTTATTGTTACTTTCAAATTAGAAAGTATCAGCAAGCTCTCACTTGCTGGGATAGTAGCAATACCACGAACATCGCCGAATATTATCGAGCGAAAGCCTATACGCTAGGAATGCCAAAAGGATTAGAATACTTAGTGAGATTAGGAGCTAATCAAGAAATTGTTGAAGCCTGGGAAAAAGCAAATAAGCCCATGCAAAAGGAATGGTTAAATTATGTTGCTCCTATATTAGAAGCAAAGAAAAATTATAAACTTGCCCTACAAGCCTATTCTTACCTTAATAAAAAAGAAAAAGTAGAATTATGTTGGCAAAAAATACCCTCTCCTCATGCAAAACTAATTAGTGGATTAATTAGTTACTATATTTCCTTTCAGTATTGGGAAGATGTGATTACTAGCCTCGAAATTTATCTTTCCCAAATTCTTAAAGCCTCAGAGACAATTCTCATTACCATTTTAACTCGTCTGTCTGAATCTAAACTTAATCCTGATAGTCTCAATAAAGAACAACGTCAACGCTTAGAGAAGCTATTTCAAGAAAAAATTATTCCGATCGCGCAACCTAAAAACTTTTCTATCTATTATATTGGCCTCATTCTAGAAAAAACCGGGTCTTTAGTCCCATCACTACAATTTTATGAAAACTATACTGGGAATCAAACCCCCTCGAAGTTACGGAAATTTGCTCGTCAGCGTTGGCTAGCGGTTAAGAAAAAGCAAGCCCTTTATTTCCAAGATCAAGGGCGAGATGAAAGAGCCAATAATTTAGAAAAAGAAGTCAAGCGTAAAGCAACCGTTTGGAGTATCCCTCCACAGGAAATTCAATTAAAGCCACCACAGATTCGGATTCAAGAATCATCATCCCCAACCACTGAGGAAAAACCATTCTTAAAGTTTCCTAAAGGAAGCCAAGTTCAATCTTTTCCTGAAGGAATTGTGCAATTAAAGATTCGTCATCTCGATATTAAAGTGATGAAAAAAGCACAGCAAATTTTAATTTTGGATCAGTTAACTCAGCAAACCATTCGCATTGATGGATTCACTTGTCAAGTTAAGGTGGGTGAAGTCATTTTGAAGCCTCAAGGAGAACCAAATTTATCCTTTATCTCGCCTTCTGGAAGTTTTGGCGGAAGTGTGGTACATCGCAATCAAGAATGTAAGGTTGAGTTAAGACTTCAAGGAGTTACGGAAAAGATCGAAATTACCTTATAAAGCAATCTTCTTGTTACAAGTGCTACTGATTATTTGATTTAACTCTGGAATAATATATAGATGTTATAGCAGTTCTAATTCATTTGTAAAAACTTGATTCACCGTTTTTAGCTGGTCTCCCCCCCTTTCAAAGG
>CAZTXK010000101.1:0-6565 GCA_964617275.1 uncultured Dactylococcopsis sp.
AAAATGTCCCTGGATGTCTTCAGGGAGTTTACCTTCGATGTGTAGGGAAAGGTCACTGAGTTCACAACGGGAGGCGGTGAGAATGGAATTAGGCACTAAAACTGAGTTTTGGTCAGGTTGAGTCATTCTGGTTTTGTCGGAAATATTGACGATATAGGGGGAGTCTTGGGTAAGCGCGATTGAGCCGAAGGCTCACCGAATCAAAGATTCGATCGCGCTCTAGATCAATTAAGCCCATGCTATAAAGTTTATAAGCAAGAATGGGTTCTACGGCAACGGGTTCATCCGCATTCATAATTTTCTTACAAGCCTCAGCCAGTTCCGGTTGTTCTTTTAGGGTGGCTTGATGCCGTTGTAAATGTCGTCCATAAATCCCACTAAAATTGGTCGCATTTTCTAAAAGTTCGGGTAAGGTGACATTTTTTTGATGCAAATGATAGAACGTCAGATGAACTAGCGCGGGATGCCCATCAATGATTGACATTAACTGTTGTACTTCCTCTTCACCCCAAGATAAGTCATAATAACTCGCCAGTTGTTGTACTTGTTCAGCGCTAAAATTCGGCAATTCCATGGGTAATCCCACATTCGTAAACGGCGACTGATTTAGTTGTAGCGGCACATAGACTTCCGTGGAATGGGTGATAATAAGGCGTAACTTTTGCCAGATCGGGGTTTCTTTTCCTTCCTCATGCCACGATCGCAGTAGCGGTAAAAAACTCTTGGCAATTTGGGGATACTCAAAAATCTGATTCACTTCATCAAAGGCAACAATGACGGGGGCATCAAGTTGTTCGAGAAGGTAATGCAGATATAAACTGCAACTGACACTATTGCCAATATCTTCATCCCAATATTCATCAAGTTGATTGGGAATCTGAAGCTGATAGCTGAGATTGGCACAAATCCAACGTAAAAATCCTTTCAGGTTGCCTAGAATTTCAGGATCAGCTTGTTGCAAATCCAGTTTTGCCGTATAGTAGCCTAATCTTTCTCCTTGTTTGAGGATTCTAATCAGCAGTGACGTTTTCCCCATCTCTTGCGGCGCTTTAATCCGCACTAATGCCCCTGGCTTTTGAATTTCGGTAGCCGTTTCTTCTTCAATGGGAGAGCGTTTCACATAAAATTTAGAGTCTAAGGGAACCGCCCCACTGGGATAATAAACCGATTTCTCAAGATTATCTGTTTCTGAAACCAGTGGTTGAGACAAGTGACTAGCGTGTCGCTGATAGGTTTGTAACAGTTGGCGACAGGTTTTTTTAGTAATGCGTTTCCCTGTAATTTCACTTAAGCGTTGCCATAATTTGGGGGCAACAATATTGGTTAAATACCCTGTACTATAGCCAGACTCTTTGGCAATTTCTTGGTAATTTTGATCTTGCCAAACTCCCTGTAAAATAAGCACCTCAATCGAACTTAGACCAGGTTTGTCTTGATCGATGAGATCGTTATTTAACTGATCTAGAACCACATTAGGTATTTGAGAGTTCGCAGAAGACATCACTATTAGTTAATTATTAGTTTTGGGTTCAAAATATGACCTTAGCTTATCAAATTTTATAAAACAATTACCAGTAATATAAGTAATGAGTAATTTAACCTTGATTACTAACTATCTGATCAGAGTACCCCGATCGCGCAACTTTTAAAACAGTTAGTTTCTAAAAGTTAACGTCGTATGATTATCACTAATTTGATCACGCTTTAATTTGTCTTCTTCACTAAATTGCTCAAAAAACTCTCTAACTTGGGGCGGCAAATTGGGAAAGGATAATACAGCATCCCCTTGTGCGATATCTGCCCACAAATACTTTAATTCAGGAATAAATTGTTCTGCTTCTTGTTCGGACAAATTCAGAGGAGGATTCATTAATAACTTACCAATAAATGGATCAGCGCGATTTGCCATCCATTCCCGAGAAAAATGCAATAAATCATCCCAACCCGGAACTGATTTTACCCAATGAGACTCAATATTAACCTCTAAATTTTCTAAAGCGTTTCCCTCAAGTTCTACCACCCGATAGGGATGAGGATAACTCACTAAAGAGCCAGTTGTCACTTCATATAAATCGCCTTCTTTAGCAATATCTTGCACATGAAGATGCCCCGTAAAAATTAAATGCACCCCATGACGATGGAGTAATTGCTTTAAAGCATCAGCATTATCTAACATATAGCGACGGGAAAGGGGATAAGTGGCTTGCCCGGGGAAATGTTCAATTACATTATGATGAACTGTCACTAAAACCAATTTATTTTCCAGTTTTGGCAATAAGTGTTCTAGCCATAATAATTGTTCCTCATCTAGACACCCCAATTGTTTTCCTTCCGCATCAAAAATATTGGAATTGAGAGCCACTAATTGTACTCCTGGCTGTAATTCACAAGTATAGTAAAGTTTTTCGGGATTATCGTAGCCACAATGAGGATAATATTGCGGAAAAAGATGCGAGGGAATGGCAGGATTTTTCCCGGGATTTTCTCCCGATAATGTAGGAATATCATGGTTGCCGGGAATCACATAAACCGGAAAAGGAAGCGTTTGCAAATAGTCTGATAACCATTGATGATTTTCGGGTTCGCCATCTTGGGTTAAATCTCCCGGAAGCAGTAAAAAATCAAGATCAAGGGTTTGAAAATGTGCTATGACTTCTTTGAATCCAGGGATACTTACCTCAGCTAAATGAAAGCGTTTCGGGTGATGAAAAATGGTTTCTTCCACGGCAATGTGGAGATCACTGGCAATTCCAAAGCGAAAATTAAAACTCATAATAATCAGCGATCGGGCGATGTAAACAAGTTAATTTTAACGCTTTAGTTCTCTCCTCTCCAAGGCTTACTCCCCACTGGTAATCGGTTCAGGAGAATGGGGCAAACAAATTAAATGATCTTCTACGATCAAAATCATTCCTTTCTGTTTGAGTTTTCCCATCAGACGAGTCACCGTGACTCGCGTTGAACCAATGGCGCTGCCAATTTGGGCGTGAGTTAGCGGAAAAGGCAGACAATATCCTTCTTCGATGGCTTCGCCATGTTCTTCAATCAGGAGGGTAATAAAGCCTAGCAGTCGATCAATGGTTTGTCTTTGCCCTAGGGTACTTAACCAAATTAATTTACGCTGGTGTTGGGCGCGAAAAGCCTCTAAGACTTCCCAACGAAAATGGGGCCAGTTATCAAGGTCTTGCCAATACAACCAGATCACAGAAGTTTGATCTAAATGCGCATAGGCTTGTAGGGCATAAGGAGATTGCGCGACAATTTCAAAGGGTTGACCGGGGCCAATAAATCCTAAAAAGGTTTCCCCTTCTCCTGAAACGACTGTTTTTTTGGTGGTTGTGTCTTTAGAAACCCCTGCTAGACGAATCACTCCACTTTGTACTAAATATAATAAGCCGGGACGGGCGGGGATGCGTTCTTCTTTTAAGAACGTTCTTTGCCGATAATGGTCTTGCGCCCAGTCAATAATGCGTTGCCATAAAAGTAGAGGACGAGTGCTATCAGAGGAGGAAGAAGACTGCATAGGCTTTTCTAAGTTAACGTCAATCATGCAAGTATCAGAATATACATTGAAAGGAACAAGCTCGTCAAGCGAATCACAAATATTTGTCGCGATCGAAGGGTTACTCCAACAACAAATTAAAATCAGCTTAAGTGGCGTTGACGATAATGATTTTGATCAGCCCCCCTGTCGGTTAAAATTACAGAACAATCAAATCAACTATCGGAGCGCGATCGCGCCAGCTTTAGCGGGAAAATACTCCTATCCCCCATCAACTCTAGCACAGCAACTAAGTACCTCCTTAAAACAGCAACTGAATGTTAACGTTGTCCAAGTGAAAGTCACTCCCCCAGCGTGGATTGATTTTCTAATCACGGAAACCGCGATTCAGCAGTGGTTACAAGAGAACTTGGATGCCATTAGGCTGCAACAATTTCCGCGCTCTGTAAGCTCCCAAAACGCTTTCTCTGAGTATATTCGAGGACGTTGCTCTTCTATTTTACAACTTGGAATTTCCGAAAGCATCATTGCTGAGAGTTCTAGTGATTGGACAATTCCCTCTTTTCCCCATCAAAACTGGTTAACGGCTGCGGATTGGCAATTTCTCTCGCAATTAATGGCAACAATTGATTATTTAGAACGCCCTTCAGGGAACAGGAAGCTAGGATTTTCTCTGCCTCAGTCTTTTGATCAGTTTTATCGTCACTGCCAAATTTTTGACCGTAAGCAACCCTACTTCCCTGAAATTTCCCAGCTTCGTTTATATTTGATTGCCCTCACCCAAGCCGTTTTGGCATTTCAAGAAGCATGAGTTAGGGCTTGTTCTAAACGAGGCTGATCCACGTCTTTTTGGTTCAATAAGAGCCATGATTGCATTAAGTCATGTCCTTTTACGTCTCCTGTTAACGCCGCCCGTAACGAACGCATGAGAAAGCCTTTTTTCACCCCTTGTTCTTTGGTGACGGTTTTAATTAACTGTTTTGCGTTGTCTTCGGTGAGTTGATCCTGTTGTTTCACTCCTTCGGCGATGGCTTCCAGCATTGGTTTCACGCCCTCTTGCTGCAGTTGGGATAAGGCTTCTTCGTTAAATTCCACACTGTCTTGGAAGAAAACTTGGGTTTGTTCTACCGCATCGGTGAGACGGGTTAAACTGGGAGCAATGAGCGCGGTAACTTGTTCTAACCAAGGACGATTATGGGTTAAATCAACCTGATAGCCAGCGTCTTCCCAGAACGGAACCAGCATTTCTAACAGTCGCGTGGCATCCATATTATGGATATACTGACTATTAATCCAATCCAGTTTTGACCAGTCAAATTTGGCAGCAGATTTACTGACACGATCTAAGCTAAAGGTTTTCGCCGCTTCCTCTAGAGTAAATAACTCTTGGGTGGAATCAGGAGGAGTCCAACCTAACAGCGTCATATAGTTTGCCATGGCTTCGGGAACAAAGCCCATTTTGTAGAAATCGGAAATGGCAGTGACGTTATCCCGTTTGGAGAGTTTTTGTCCTTCCTCGTTTAAAATGAGAGGAGTATGGGCAAATTCAGGGATTTCTCCGCCGAGGGCTTCGTAAAGTAAGATTTGTTTGGCGGTATTGGCAATATGATCTTCACCGCGAATGACATGGCTAATGTTCATGTCCATATCATCCACAACTACTGCAAGGTTATATAAGGGTTGTCCTAAGTCTTCCCGACTACTCGCCCGTGCGATGACCATATCGCCGCCAAGATCGCTTCCTTTCCAACTTAGCAGTCCGCGAATGTGATCTTTCCAGAAGATTTCGCGATTATCGTCGATTTTGAAGCGAATGACGGGCTTTCTTCCTTCTGCTTCAAAGGCTTTTTCCTGTTCTGGGGTTAAGTCACGGTGGCGGTTATCGTAGCGTGGGGCTTGATTACGAGCTTTTTGCGATTCTCGCAGTTGATTTAATTCTTCTTCTGTAGTATAGCAACGGTAAGCATAGCCTTTGTCGAGTAGGGTTTGTACGGCTTGCTTATAGAGATCCATCCGTTCAGTTTGAAAATAGGGCCCCTCATCCCAATTTAGTCCCAGCCAAGTTAATCCATCTTTGATATTCTGGGTATATTCAGGGCGCGATCGCGCTTGGTCAGTATCTTCTACTCGGATAATAAATGTTCCGTTGTGATGGCGAGCAAAAAGCCAATTAAACACCGCGGTGCGCGCGGTTCCAATATGTAATTTTCCCGTGGGACTCGGTGCAATTCGCACTCTTACTGTCACAGTGTTTTCCTCGTTTTTAAATCCGTTTCTATTTGCTTCTTATCTTATCACTGCGACGGTCTTAGCTAGTTGGTTATACCATTTTTACCCCCACTAAATCCCCCCACCCCCTGGTAATTGGGGGCTTAAGGAATTGGTGTGTAGCGCTAATTGATCGAAATGGTATTATTTAAGATACTACCAGATTATTTCAAGATTGTTCAAAGCCTGAATACGGGTATCACGAGTAATGAGGGGTAATTTGAAAGCAACAGCAGTTGCTGCAATGATACGGTCAGGCATATCAGGAACAGTCTCTCTTGGAATTTGAGTTAATGTTTCTGCAATTAATAAGTTTAAAGAAATTAGCGATAGAGCAAATTCAGGATCAGATAAAGCATCATTGAGCTTTTCTAGAGCCTTTTTGGGAATGCGGTATTTTTCGACTAAATAAATAATTTCTACTAAAGAAATAGCTGAAATATAAATTAGTTCTCCTTCGGCTGTAGTTTGATCTAACTTCGCTTTTGCCTTTGGAGAAAGTTGCTCGGATTGTTGTAGATACCAGATGATTGTATGGGTGTCAGCAAGAATAGAATTCCTTAAAACTTCTCGCTAGGAAAATTTTTCCACATTTCCTCTCGGGCTTGAGCGATCTGATCTCCTGTAATTTCTGGTTTTAATTCTGACCATAATCCCTGAACACTCTTTAGAGAAGTCTTTGTATTTTTTTGACTTTGCAAAGATTCCGTAAACTTCAAAACTTCTTGCTGTTGTTCGGGTGACAATTTTCGGAGTTTTTCTAAAACAGCTTGTTCTAATGTCATAGCCCAAAAT
>CAZTXK010000101.1:6665-8737 GCA_964617275.1 uncultured Dactylococcopsis sp.
TGGGTAAATCGTCCTAAATGAGGTCGCACTTCTACCGTTTCCCCAGCGATGGTAATGGTTTTTTCTCCCGATTTTGGTGCAACGCAGGGAGTTGTCGGGGCGAGAATAATATCAAACTGTTGAAATACTCGCCGTAATTGCTGGCGATACCAACTGCGAAACTTTTGGGCTTGATGATACCATTGACTTGGCATTAATGCCCCTGCAAAAAACCGATCGCGCGTTGCCGGATCAAAGTCTTGGGGACGAGATTTTAAGGCAGCTAGATGTTGAGAAGCTCCTTCGGTAGCAGTAATTAAATAGGCGGCGGCTTTGGCGCGATCCGATTCAGGAATCGTCACTCGTTTTGATGTTCCTAAGATGTCGGCAATTTTTTCCACTGCCCTAAGTGCTTCAGGTTCCGCCCCTTGTGCAAAATAGCCAGCCGCGATCGCGACTCGTACATCTTGAATCCCTAAATTTAACTGCGGGAGACAAGGTTCGGGGGGATGACGGGTAGAAACGGGATCAGCAATATCTTCTCCTTGCAATAAATCCATCACCGTTGCTAAATCCCGCACCGATCGCGCAAAAATTCCAATTTGATCCAAACTATCACTTAATAAGACCGTTCCCGCCCGTGAGAGTCGTCCATAAGTCGGTTTTAGCCCATACACGCCACATAAGGCTGCAGGAACGCGCACTGAGCCATTCGTATCCGATCCTAACGCTAAGGGAATTAACCCCGAAGCCACCGCCGCTGCAGAAGCGCCCGATGATCCGCCAGCCATGCGCGAGGCATCATGAGGATTAGGCGTTACGCCATAGTGATAGTTTTCGGTGACAAATCCATAGGCGTATTCATCCATATTTAACGCGCCCACTAAGACTCCTCCCGCTTGCTTTAAACGCGCGATCGCGGTAGCATCTTTTTCGGCTGGGGGGTTATCCTCGTTAATTTTTGCCCCAGCTAGCGTCGTAATTCCCTCAATGTCAAATAAATTTTTAGCCGCAAAGGGAACTCCCGTAAAAATTCCCAACGGGTTACCTTGCTCAATATTTCTGTCAATACTGTGCGCTTGCTTTTGAGCAGACTGGCGGGTAATCGCGGTAAAACAATTCCGCGAGGGATTTTCTTGTTCAATGCGATCTAGGGTTGCTAAGACAATATCCGTTGCTGTAGTCTGATGATGACGAATTGCCTGCGCGATCGCGACCGCATCTAAGGTTTTCCAATCTGCATCCATAGGGGAATCCCCCAACTGCTTTACTTGCCTGAATATACCATCATTTTCCCTTTAACGGTCATTTTCATCAATTTGCTGGTTCCAAGCGCTCGACTGCAATAAACGCATTTCAATGCGACGGCGACGTTCATTATCCCTAGTTTCTGGAGACGTATCAAGGGTATAATTCGGATTTAACATTTGACCGGCGGAATAGGGAAGGAAGTATTCAATATTTTCTAAACGTCCATCCTTCTGTGCTTGTTTAAGATAACTTACAATAGATAAGGCTCGCATCATTCCTAAATCAAGGTTACTTCCTGGAACTAAATTCTCATGTTCTTCTTGTCCAAATGCGGCAATTAATTCCTCATCTAAATTAGAACGCCCACTATCAACGGGTAAACTATCAGTGTGACCAATAACTTCTATGGTGTCACAATTACAACGCTCACTTTCCTTTTCTAACATGGGAATAATTTCTTCATCGAGGGCTTCCTGAAAAGAATCGGAAATTTCGGCCGAACCCACAGGAAACCGATAAGTTTGTTCTCGTTCGGATAAGACAATTAAAGGCGGCGCTTCTGGGGTTTGATCAATAATTGCTCTCGCTTCTTCTAATTCTTCTTCCAAGTTAGCAAATTCCTCAATTTCTGATTCTGCTTCTACTAACTGTTTTTCTAATTCTTCAATTCTTTCTTTAGCTGCTGCTAATTCTTTTTCTGTACTTAATAGTTCATCAGCTTTCTCTTCTGCCTCTGCTAATTCCTCTTCTAATTCTGGCACTTGACTGGCGACGCGCTCAGTTTGTAGTAAATCAAGGCGTACAAGAACAAACAATATCACGAAAATAAAGGCAAGAAAGGA
>CAZTXK010000102.1:0-8561 GCA_964617275.1 uncultured Dactylococcopsis sp.
CCAAAGAGGACTGGGAGAGTTTGCAAGAAACACTTTATTTGCAATCTATACCGGGTTTGGTCGAATCAATTAGAGAAGCTGAACAAGCTGATGATTGGGTGTCAGAGGAAGAATTTTTAAGGGCATTAAAGGGCTTGGAAAATTGAATTTAGCCGTTTTAAATCTCGTCAATATCTTTACACCATTCTTGTAAGTCTTGATTTTGCTGTCGTCTCGAACCGCGTCGATATTTTTTCGGTTCTAAACGGGGTTCGTAATGACTTTTTCCCGCCCGTTTGGTTTTGACTTTTAAGCTATCTTCTGCATCAGTCGTTTGTTCTTTTTCGGTTGTCTGCGCGATCGCGCTTTCGAGAAATTCTAAATAATGTTCATACCTTTCCCAGTCTCCACGCACCACACAATTCGGTTCATCCCGATGTAAACAGTCACTAAACTGACACTGATCTTGAGAAAGTCGTTCTCTCGCTTCAGGGAAATAGGAGGCTAATTCTAGGGAATCACAGTTGAGATCAGGCTGATTAAACCCTGGAGTATCCGCTAATAACCCCCCTTCAGGGAGAGAAAATAACTCCACATGACGGGTGGTATGTCGTCCTCGTTTTAGCTTTCCAGACACAGCACTGACTCGTAACTGGGCTTGGGGAATCAGGTGATTAATTAAACTGGATTTTCCCACTCCCGAGGGGCCAGCAAGAATCGTAATTTTATCCTTTAATTGTTGTTTGAGAAGATCTAACCCTTCTCCCGTTTCCACACTGAAAAAAAAAGGGTCATACCCCCAATTTTGCAGGCGGGTTTGCCATGATTTTTGTTCTTCGGGGGTGACTAAATCCTGCTTATTCAAAGCTAAACATAAGTCAATTCCCGTTGATTCTCCTTTCACTAAAAAGCGACTCAACTGCATGGGATCAAGGGGCGGTTGCGCTAACGCAAACAGTAACACTAATTGATTGGCATTTGCCACAGGCGGGCGATCCAGTTCCGTTTCTCGGGGCAAAACATCAGTAATTACCCCTCGTTTATCTTCCCAATCGGGTTCAGCAACTAAAGCGCGATCGCCGACCATCACTTTTTGCCCAATTTTCTTCAAGCGCGATCGGCGAGTACACAATAAGCGAATATTGTCAAGCTCTAACTGAACCCAATAAAAATTTGCCTGCACCGCCACCACTGTGCCACTAAGCTGATCTTGAGCCACCATCAGCGACGCACCTGCAGGGCGAAGAACTCGCCGCGATCCTCAAGGGCTTCTATAGGATAACCCTCCATTTTCAGACTATCGGGAACTTGCTCAATCGGTTCTCCCGGATCCAGCCATACTTCTAATAAGGTTCCCGTCTCCATTTGTTCTAAACGGAGCTTAGTGCGAACAAAATTAATGGGACACGGCGTTCCCCGCAAGTCTAATTGTGCGTCAGGAACAGATTGGGAAGTTGTTTTAGACACTGACTGACTCATCCGCCAAACACCCGTCCTAAGAATCCTTCTAAGCCACCTTTACCGGTATTTTCTCCTTTAATTTTAGCAAGTTGTTCCAGCAACTCTCGCTCCTCAGAGTTCAAGCGCGTGGGAATTTCCACATGAACCTTAATCAAGTGATCCCCTCGACTCACTGGGTTTCCTAACTTGGGAACGCCTTTATTTTCGAGCGTTAACACCGTATCGGGTTGGGTTCCGGCAGGAATTTCCAACTCTTCTTCCCCATCAACCGTATTGACTTTCACCCGACAGCCAAGAATAGCTTGTAGATAGCTAACGGTAATTTCTGAGTGAATATTCAGACCATCGCGCTTAAATTCAGGGTGAGGCGCGATCGCCAAATAAACATATAAATCACCCATAGAACCGCCGCGTAAACCAGCATCACCTTCTCCCGATACTCGTAAGCGCGTGCCATTATCGACCCCTTGCGGGATCGTAATTTTGAGCTTTTTGCGTTCTCTAAGGCGACCTTCTCCGGTACAGGTTTCGCATTTTTCTTCAATGACGCGCCCTTGACCATTACAAGTGGGACAAACCGAGACTTGGGCAAAGCTGCCAAAAGGGGTACGAGTCGCGCGTCTGACTTGACCGCTGCCACTACAAGTGGAACAAGTTGTTACCCCTGTTCCCGGTTTTGCGCCACTGCCATCACAGGTTTGACAAGTTTCTAAGTGAGGAATCTGAATTTCTTTTTCCCCACCAAACACCGCTTCTTGAAAATCAATTTTCAGGTCAAGGCGTAAATCATCTCCTCGGACAGGTCCGGTTCTTTGACGAGTGGAAGCACCGCTTCCCATACCACCAAAGCCACTAAAGATGGTTTCAAAGATATCGGCAAACCCACCCATATCTGTGGCAAAATCTTGGTAACTAGCGCCACCGCCACCAGCAGCTCCGGAACTGACTCCAGCTTCACCAAAGCGGTCATAGCGAGCGCGAGTTTCTGGTTCCGAGAGAACTTCATAGGCGCGGTTAATCTCTTTAAATCGTTCTTCCGCCCCTTCTTCTTTATTAACATCAGGGTGATATTGTCGCGCTAGACGGCGATAAGCACGTTTAATATCTTCCTTACTTGCGTCGCGGGAGACTCCTAGGAGTTCGTAATAATCGGCAGCCATAAAGCAGTCGTTTAGTATTTAGCGTGGATCTGATTACAATAGTTGGCTCTTCTTTTGAGGGTAGCAAGCCTCACCGAAGGCTTCAATTGTTATTATCTTAACCCTTATCATTCTACAGCTTCGTAATCATCTGTTGAGAGGTCTTCTTCATTGTCCCACTCTTCAAAAGGATTAAAATCTTCTTCCTCAATGTCAAATTGGGTTTGTTTATCTTTACTCGTATCCTCTAAATTTATCTCATCATTACCACTGGTGACAACTTCTGAGTCTTCTGTATTCTCATTATAGGTTCCAAAAACTTCTTCTAGGTCTTGCGCTGATTCAGTTTCAGTTGTTTGTTGACTCGTCGATGATTGGGAAGAGGTGTCTTTTTTCGGTGTCACTTCTCGGGTAATGTCTTCTTCGCCAACGGTTTCATAGCCGCGATCCTGAGCCGAAGCCTGATCTTGACGGCCGCTGCCATGGCTATACACTTCGGTTCCCATGGTTAAAACGGCTTCTCGATAATCTTCTAAGCGAGTGCGAATTACCTCTAACTCGACTTGCGGATCTTCTAAGACTTTCACTAGTTGTTGTTTTTTCTGTTCGGCAGCGGTTTTCAATTTTTCAGGAATTAAGCCCTCATTATCTTTAAGGGTGGTTTCATGACTGTAGAACAAACCATCCGCTTGATTGCTGAGTTCAACCCGTTGCATCCGCTTGCGATCTTCCTCAGCATATTGTTCGGCTTCTTGTTGCATCTGCTCGATTTCTTTTTGGGAAAGACCACCGGTTTCTTTAATAACGATACTCTGTTCTCGTCCTGTTCCTTTATCTTCAGCAGAAACTTTTAAGATACCATTAACATCAATTTCAAAACTCACCTCAATCTGGGGAACGCCTCTTGGGGCTGCGGGAATTCCAGTTAAAAGAAATTTCCCAAGAGTTTTATTATCCGTTGCCATGGCACGTTCCCCTTGTAGGACATGAATTTCCACAGAGGTTTGCCCATCACTGGCGGTGGAGAAAACTTGCGATTTGCTAGTGGGAATAGTGGTATTCCGTTCAATGACTTTGGTAAACACTTCTCCTAGAGTTTCAATGCCTAGGGAAAGTGGGGTAACATCAAGCAAAAGAATATCGTCAACTTCTTCTTCATGGGCTAAGACTCCCCCTTGAATGGCAGCCCCTAAGGCGACAGCTTCATCAGGATTAATCGAACGATCGGGTTCTTTGCCCTGAAAAAATTCTTTTAAGCCCTCCCGCACAGAAGGAATCCGAGTTGAGCCTCCCACAAGTAATATGCGATCAATTTCATCGACTTTCAAACCTGAGTCATCAATCGCCTGTTTAAGAGGTGCAATACCTGTTTTCACTAAATCGCGAGAGATTTCGTCAAATTTAGATCGACTTAATTCTAGTTTTAGGTGCTTGGGGCCAATTTCCCCTTCCCCTTTACTAAAAGCGGTAATAAAGGGTAAATTAATTACCGTGCTGGGACGACTGGATAGTTCAACCTTTGCCCGTTCCGCTGCTTCTCGCAACCGTTGCATTGCCATTTTGTCTTTTCTAAGATCAATGCCCTCTTGTTCTTGAAACCTAGAGAGCATCCATTCCACAATGACATTATCAAAGTCATCGCCCCCGAGATGATTATTGCCGGCGGTTGCTTTGACTTCAAAAACTCCATCTCCGAGTTGTAGAATGGAAACATCTAATGTGCCTCCGCCTAGGTCAAAGACTAAAATATATTGCCTTTCTTCTTGCTTATCTAAACCAAAAGCAAGGGCGGCAGCAGTCGGCTCGTTAATGATTCGCAAAACTTCTAGACCAGCAATTGTGCCAGCATCTTTAGTGGCTTGACGCTGAGCATCCGTGAAATACGCCGGAACTGTAACCACGGCATCACTTACCTCTTCGTTGAGATAATTTTCAGCATCGCCTTTCAATTTTTGCAGAATCATCGCTGAGATTTCTTGGGGCGTATATTGTTTGCCCCAACTTTTGACATCAACGGTTTCATCGCGCCCAGGAACACAAGTATAAGAAACGCGCTCACGTTCAATTTCAGTGTCTTCCCAGCGCCGCCCAATAAACCGTTTCATGCTGTAGATGGTATTTTCAGCATTAGTTACGGCTTGACGCTTTGCAAGTTGACCCACTAGCCGTTCCTGTTCTTTGGTAAAAGCAACCAGACTGGGAGTTGTTCGTTCCCCTTCTGAATTACCAATAACAATCGGTTTATTCCCTTCTAAAATGGCAACGCAACTATTTGTTGTGCCAAGGTCAATGCCAATAACTTTTCCCATAACTTATTTGACAGAATTTTTGATCTGCTAGCAATTGTGATTAAGGTTGACTATTAAGAGTTTTCCCTGAATATACCTTAAACCTAGCAGAAGTGTTACGACTAATTCTACTTATGCTGGCTGTTCTTCGTTGTTATTTTCCTCACTGCTTTCATTGTCTCCTTCTGACGATTCAGGAGCCGCTGCCACTTTGACCATGGCATGACGAAGAACGGTATCCTCTAACATATAGCCTGATCTTAACTCTTCAATCACTGTTCCTTCAGGATGTTCATTACTGGGTTCTCGCAGCATCGCTTCATGATAGTAGGGATCAAATGGTTCGCCTTCGGGACGCATTTTTGAAACCCCAAGGCTTTTGAGAGTTTCTACCAGTTGTTTGTAAAGCCCTTGATAACTTTTATGGATATTTTTTTCGGCTTCAGTTTCAGGTTTAATCTGCGATCGCGCTCTTTCAAAGTTATCAACAATTTCTAAAATTTTCGTCAGCGTTTCCCGTTTCTCATTCTGCTTAATTTCTTCTTTTTGGGTTTCGCTACGACGGCGGAAGTTTTCAAAGTCAGCCGCAAGACGTTTGGCTTGGGCGTTGACCGTTTCCCGTTGTTGAGCTTCTTGTTCTAATTTTTGCTTGAGATTTTGAATTTCTGCTTCTAACTCTTCGGTACTAGCCGTACTGGTTGGCTGCTGTTGATTTTCTCCACTTTCGCCAGTGCTTTGGGCTTCTACCTCGGCTGTCGGCGTTTCTTCTGCGACAACCTCCGCTTCTTGGGCTTCGTTAGCTTGAGCTTCAGTTTCTAAAGACTCTGCTTGTTGGGGTTGTTGTTCATTATTCATGGGTTCTTTTTGTTCGTCAATCATAATCTATTTTTAATACACGCTACCGCATTCTAGACTAACAAGTTTAATTCTTTCGACTGTTGGTTAGAAGTTCGGTTTTAACGAAAAAAACCAGCACCTTAATTTTAGATGCTGGTAAGGGAATAACTTTTAAAGAATTTTAAGGAGCGAGGGCGTGTCCTCGGAGCAGACTGCCGACGGTTTTTGCGGTAATTTTCATCTGTGCCAAGGGATTGCCTGGAGTGACCGTTTTGTAAAGATAACTATCAAAGGTCATCCGTTGCACATCCTTATCGGAACACATTTCAACAAAGGCTTCGCGAGTGGCATCAGAGCGGTAGAAGACTCGTTGAAGCAAGTCTAGAACCAGATAGGTAGTGCCATAGCGTTTATCCCATTGCTTGAGATACTCTTTCAGGTCTTTTTCTGTGGGAACTCGCTGTCCATTTTTGGAGGTTTCAACAATGGTTTCAGCGCACATCCGAGCGGACTTGGCGGCGAAATAAATGCCTTCTCCAGAAGATTTGGTGACGGTTCCGGCGGCATCTCCGACGAGGGCAACGCGACCCCGAACGCGATGGGGACGAGGATGTTCAGGGATGGGGTGGGCCTCTACTTTAATAATTTCCCCACCTTCGGTTCTCTGGGCAGAACGGGCGCGGATTCCAGCTTGTAGGTTTTTAATTTTTGCCTTGTTGACCTTCATGGTGCCAGTTCCTACGGCAACATGGTCAAATTTCGGGAACACCCAAGCATAGAAGTCTGGGGAAACATCATCTCCCACGTACATCTCGGCAAGTTCTTCATAGTGAGCCATTTTGTCTTCAGGGATGCGGATGCGCTCTTGAAACGCGATCGCGTAATTATAATCCCCCGCATCAATGGCTTTAGCCACTCGGGAGTTTGCCCCATCAGCGCCAATCACTAAATCAACTTGTAGGGTTTTTGCTGTTCCTACCGCACTGCCATCAGAGTGGTCAGCATAATGGAGGGTATAAGGCTCATTATCGGTTTGGGGTAATTCGAGGCGATGAACTGTGCCATTGATTAAATTTGCCCCTAGTTGGGCGGCGCGATCTCTTAAAAAGCCGTCCATGACTTCCCGACGGCACATGCCAATATATTCGTCTTCTCTTTCTAAATTAATATCAACCGTGACATTAGACGGGGAGATCATTTTCATTTTTCTCACCCGCCGATCCACAATTTCAGGAGGAAGGTCAAACTCATTGACCATACACAGGGGAATTGCCCCACCGCAAGGTTTTGCGTTATCTAGTTTTCGTTCAAATAGATAGGTTTCAATTCCAGCTTTGGCTAATACTTCCGCTGCGGAAGAACCAGCCGGTCCTGAACCGACGACAGCAACCCTTAACACCAAAGTCTATCTCCTCTACTTACTATTACTAACTTTTGGCATCCTACCATGCTATTTTGGGGAGTTTCCTAAGATCAGGAGCATTTTGGGGACAATTTGAAACAGTCTTTAACACTGCTCTAACAAATCTTTACATTTCTTGACGATCACGCTTTTGACAAAGACAGAAACGCGATCGCAGATTTTTTTCAATACTTATCGGAATTACCGTTCATAATCGTCATGGCTTCCAATCCAAAACCAAGTGATAGTATCTCCCTCTAAAACCTCTAAAGCACGATATCCTTTTGTTATTCTGACTGACCAAATCCCCTCTTGGCTATTAATACACTTAAAATGCAGAGATGGATGAAAGGGATTCTCCGCCCATAAACGGTACGCTTTTCTCGCACTTTGTTTAATTTCACGAGTAAGTCGGCGATAGCTTTTCCAAAAAGAAGGGAGAACTGCGGAGTTCATAACTGATCATAGTCCATCGCCGTTGCTTTACCTTCTGCAATTTCCCGCTTTGCTTTTTTCGCAGCATCAATAAGTTCAGATTGGGTGCGCTCAAATGACTGTTCCCACTTCATTTCATCTTGTAACTCATCAATGTATTCTCGCAGATGATCGACAACCTGATTTTGAGTTTCCTTGGGTAAAGATTCAATCATCTTTATGACCGTGGCAATTGCTTCCGAGGACATAGTATTTAAGATTAATAACAAACAGCCTTCACGCTTAAATTAACATGAGATAGCCTCTCAAAGGCTGAGTCATTCATCCCTTGATTTCAAATCAAGGGCTTTCTGACTGATTTACTGTAAAAGAAGATTCTTGATTACTAGATAAGCTCTTTCCAATCCCCTCTAAATAAGCCCAGTTCATGTTTCTGGATTGGAAACTTCAGGATCAGCAACTAGGGCTAACTCCACCCAATCAGCTTCAGGTTGAGTCAAATGAGCGCGAATATTGGGCCCAAAGAACCGCTCAATTTTATCTTTTTGTTCTTGCCACCGTTCCCAAGGAACAAGGGAGGATTCAAATTCTAAAATTAAGGCATAAGACCCGTCAATTTCTTCTTCCCGAAGCCCACTTAAGATCGGTCTTTCTTCATCGGTGGGACTTAATCCCAGGCGTTCTAACGATTCTTGCAGATGGACTTGTTCTCCGTAGCGATAACGGGTAACATCCTTGCGAATTTGATGTTGGGTAGGAGTGGCTTTCTCGTCCCGTAATTTTGCCACTTCTGGTGGCGTTTCTTGAGTGTAGGGGGTTGGTTTCAATTCCGCCGCTTTCAGGGCTAATCCCCCTAAAAAAACAGGGATTCCGTAGAAAAAACCAGCTAAGTTGAGGGTAGCATTCCCAGCCCCATAGGCAATGAAGCCCACAATGGCTAAGGTTCCACCGACAATCATTCCCCATTTTCCTAATGATATTTTACCGAGCATCTTGATAGTTTGGTAGATTAATCGCGGT
>CAZTXK010000103.1:0-3315 GCA_964617275.1 uncultured Dactylococcopsis sp.
TCCTGACTCTGAAAATAGTCATAGGTATGACGGGAGTAATTACGAATTAACTCATTCGCACGGGTGTCATTGTGGGGGCGTTCCACCATCATCGCCGCCAAATAGCGTTGATCATTGGCAGACTCAATAATCCCCACATCTCCTACCACTGAGCCAATATCACCCGTTTTATGAGCAATGGTTGCGCCGTCTCCTAACCCTTGCGGAAGCAGGGTATTGGTTCGAGTTGTCTTGAGGATTTGTAAAATTTTATCGCGCGATCGCGGCGATAGTAACTTTCCTTTTTCCAGTTTCGCTAACAATTCCGCCATCTCTTTTGGGCTAGTGGTATTCGTTCCCTCTAAATCTGGGAGTTGATGACGAATCCGTGTTTTTTCCAAACCCCATTCGGCAAATAATTGGTTTAAAACATCTTTTCCTCCCACTCGTTTGATGATCATATTAGTCGCAGTATTATCACTAATCCGAATCATTTCCGTTGCTGTTTCTAGGGCAACATATTGGGTTCCAAGTTCGTCATACTGCATTCTCCCAGCTTCTCCCACTTTCACATCTTCAGTCATGGTTAAGCGTTCATCAAGTTCTAAGTCTCCTTGTTCCCAAGCATAGAAAAAGGCAATTAAAATTGGGAGTTTAATCATACTAGCAGCGGAAAAAGTGGTGTCTCCCTGTAAGTTCACATATTCACCACTGTCTAAGTCAATAATAAAGGCACCGGGGTTCAGTTGGTCTTGTTCACTTGCTAAACTTGCAAAAGTATTTTTGAGGGGAGTAATTTCTTGATTAAGCGGTAGAGGTGGGGATGGGGGTGAGGCGGTATTAGTTGTTTTCTCAGTTACTGGGGTTGGTTCTGTAGAAGAATCAGTTAAGTAGATTTGGGTATCTAAAACGGCTAAAATGGTTCCCGCGATCGCGCCTACACCCACGGCAAGAATCACAAACCGAACTAATAGTAAAAAATAGAGAGTAATTCCCGATTGTGACTTTTCTTTTTTGACTGGCTTAGACTTTTGAGCAGAAAAATTAACCACATTTTCCGATTGTCTCGCCCGTCTTTGTCGTTCTCGCGCCCGACGACGACGTTCTGATAAATCCATATTAATAACCGAACGAGACGCTTGCTTGTTTGGAGACGATTTGCGCTGACGAGTAACAGACTTGGAAGCAGTTGCACCGTTTTTCTTTTTTAGATTTCGATTTTTACCTTTAACACGATTTGGGGACACCACAGTAATTATTCCTCATGCACCACATCAGAATTGTGAATTGCCCATTCCGTTTGCCTTAAAATGCCACGTAATAAGGCTAATTCCTCTGGAGTAAGGTTAGCACGATTAAATAGCTGACGAAATTTTTTCATCTTCGCTGAGGCAGTATGAGGATATAAAAACCCAATTTTTAATAATAATTGTTCTAAATGCTGATAATAGCCTTCTAAGGCTTCTAGAGTGACGGTTTCTTGCGCTGGCGGTTCTGGTTGTTTTGAGGGTTCGACTGTCACTAATTTTTGTAATTCATAGGCGCAAATGGCAACAGCAGTAGCTAAATTGAGAGAAGGATAAGTGGGGGCGGTGGGGATATAGATAGAATGTTGGGCGTGGGTTAATTCGGTGTTGGTTAAACCGCTATCCTCTCGTCCAAAAATTAACGCTGAGGGAACCCCAAGGAGTTTGGGAAGAACGTCAGTGGGGGATTGTAGGGAGAGGGAAAGAGCGCGATCGCGCGCAGTTGTCGCAACCGCTAGCTTACACCCAACCAGCGCATCAGCCAAAGAGGTTACCATTTGAGCATTGGCTAACACATCATCCCCATGGACAGCCATTTGTTTTGCCTCAGCACTATCGGAATCACATTTGGGGTTAACAAGGATTAATTGCGCTAATCCCATATTTTTCATCACTCGCGCGATCGCGCCAACATTTAAAGCCCCCGCCGGTTCAACTAAGACAATACGAATCTGATTTAATGGAGAATCTGCCATGGTTTTTCCTTAATCCCCTATTATCCCCCTTATAAAGTTAAACGTAACAAATAACCAATAACTAATAACTAATAACCAACTATAAAGTTAAACGTAACAAATAACCAATAACAAATAACTAATAACCAATTGCAATTTTGCCATGATCGTTGCCGGGTTGCCAGAGGTTAAAATTTAGCTAGTACCTTACATCCTTAATCTTTTATGCTTACCCTAATTTTGTGCCATCAAACTGCTGACTTTGACGCTTTAGGGGCAGCAGTGGGGTTGACTCGTCTCCATACAGGTGCAAAATTTGTGTTAACTGGGGGAGCGCATCCGGGAGTGAAATCATTTCTCTCCTTACATCGGGATGAGTTAGCCGTTATTGAACAGCGCAGTGTTCATCCGGAAGACATTGAGACATTAATTGTCGTTGATACCCAGCATCGTCAGCGCGTCGGAAAAGTTGAGGCTTGGTTTGATCTTCCCCAACTCAAAAATATCATCCTCTACGATCATCATCCCTTGGAAGGGGATATTCCTGCAACAATTACTCATATTGATAACGTTGGGGCGAGTTCTACCCTCGTGGTAGAAGAATTAAAGGCAAAAGGGGGAAGTCTAAGCGCGATCGAAGCCACTGTGATGGCGTTAGGAATTCATACCGATACAGGATCACTTACGTTTCCGCAAACTACGTCCCGTGATGCCCAAGCCTTAGGCTGGCTAATGGAACAAGGGGCGAATATTAAGATGATTGCGGAGTATGTTGAACCCACCCTTTCTCCTCAACTACAACAACTCTTATCCCACGCCCTAGAAACCGTCCAAACCGAAACCAGACAAGGTTATACTCTCGCTTGGGTATGTCTCACTGGCGAGACATTTATTCCCGGTTTATCCAGCGTCACCGAACGCTTAATCGAAATTATTGAAGCCGATGCTATTTTACTGGTTCATACCTATTTTCACAGTAAGGAAAATCGAGCAAGTCTTATTGCCCGTTGTAGCATTCCCAATATTGATCTTAATGACATTTTAGCTCCCTATGGCGGTGGCGGTCATAAACAAGCCGCCTCAGCAAACTTAAAAACCGATCAACCACAAGCAATTCTCACCGAACTGATAGAAACCATTAAATCACAAATTCCCCATCCTCCCACAGCAAGGGAATTAATGTCTTCTCCGGTTCGCACCATTCTCCCTGACATTACCATTAATGAAGCCCAACGTATTCTCCTGCGTTATGGACATTCCGGCTTATCAATTGTCGATGAAAACCAAGAATTAGTCGGGATTATTTCGCGTCGCGATCTTGACCTCGCCCTACATCATGGCTTTGGTCATGCCCC
>CAZTXK010000103.1:3415-6568 GCA_964617275.1 uncultured Dactylococcopsis sp.
AACCCAGAAGTAGAAGCGAGTTCCATTCGTCAAGACTTATACCGCCGTGACTTTACCATTAATGCCCTTGCCATTCGCTTAACTTCGCCTAAAAGCGGCGAACTCCTCGACTTTTTCGGAGGCTTACTAGATTTAAGATCAGGGTTAATTCGAGTATTACACGCTAATAGCTTTATTGAAGATCCAACGCGAATTTATCGGGCGGTACGTTTTGCTGTACGTCTTGGCTTTGAAATAGAAGCGCAAACCGAAGACTATATTCGCTATGCCATTGCCAGTGGGGTTTATGATCGCTCTCGGGCTGAAAATCGAAAAGCCCCGGCGCTGCAAACTCGGCTTAAAGGAGAACTTAAATATATTCTAGAAGCGAGTTATTGGCAATCGGCACTCAAAAAATTATCAGATTTAACAGCCCTGCGGTGTCTGCATCCGGAACTAAAATTAGATCAACAGTTATGGTGGCAATTACGATTCTTAGGACGCTGTTTAAGGCGATTTGATCCTAACCAGACGCTAACTCACTGGCAAATGCGTTTAGAAGTGATGATTGCTTATCTCCCCACAACCGAACAACAGGTAACAGTTGCCCAACAGTTAGAACTTCCCCATGACAGTATTAAACGTTTAGAAACGCTACAATCAAGCCAAGAGGAAGTCGAAAGAGAATTATCAGACTCGCTCTCTTTACAACAGAAACATCATCTCTACGAAAGGTTACGAGAAAAACGGGGAGAATTATTAAATTTACCCCCTGATCAAGTGCAGATTCCCATTAAGAAAACCTTATTTCAACAGGGATATCGTCCACAAACGCTAGTTAACCATTTACACTCCTATAAGTTACCGCTATTAGTTTTATTGGCAGTGCGTTGTTCTCCCCTAGTGAGGAAACGGATTTGGCATTACATTAACCATTGGTCGGGAGTGAGTGCGCCTCTAGATGGGAATGATCTCAAGGCGTTGGGGTATAAACCGGGACCACAGTTTCGGGAAATGTTGGAAAGTTTACTAGAAGCAACCTTAGATGGAATCATTCAAAATCAAGGGGAAGCAAAACAGTTTTTGCGGCAACATTATCCCCTAAAAAATTAGCGTTGTAAGATAATTCGATAACGGGGTTTTCCTTCTCGCAGTCGATCCATGGCTTGATTAATTTGATCAAAGGAATAAAACTCGACCATGGGTTCAAGTTGTTTCCGAGCGATAAATTCGAGCATTTGCTTGGTGACGGCAGGGCTTCCTACGGGAGTGGCGGCTACTGATTTTTGTCCTAACAATAAGGAAAACATTGAAGTGGCGATGGGGTTAGGGGGAACACCTAAAAAGTGTAACCGACCGCGAGGACGTAGGGCAGCTAAATAAGTTTCCCAGTCTAAGTCAGCATTAACAGTGGAAAGGATAACATCAAATTGATTGGCAACGGCTTTCAGGGCTTCGGGATCACGGGAATTAACAAAGTGAGTTGCCCCGAGTTTTTTGGCTTCTGCTTCTTTATCAGGACTTCCGGAAAAGGCGGTGACTTCACATCCCCAAGCACTTAGAAATTGGATTGCCATGTGACCTAAACCACCAATACCAATCACTCCCACGCGATCGCTGCCTTTGATGTCTAACTGCACAATCGGATTAAAAACGGTAATGCCGCCGCAAAATAAAGGACCGGCGGTTTGGGGGTTAATTCCATCAGGAAGCGAGAAAACCCAGCTTTGATGGGCGCGAACTTTATCCGCAAAGCCACCGTAACGTCCAATAATGGTCGGTTCAGCACTCAGACAGAGGTTGTGGTCTCCCGATAAGCACCATTCACAATCCATGCAAGACCGAGAAAACCAACCTAATCCCACTTGTTGACCGACTTGTAGGTTTCTAACGCCATCTCCTAGGGCAGCAACTTTTCCAATCACTTCATGACCCGGAACGACGGGATATTGAGAAACTCCCCACTCATTATCAACAATGCTAATGTCACTGTGACAAATGCCACAATACTGAACTTCGATTTCGACATCTTCTAATCCGAGAGAACCCGGATCATATTCTAGGGGTTTTAATTCTCCCCCAACTTCTGTGGCGGCATAAGCGTGAATGGTCATTCGTGTTTCCTCAAACTGCATTAACAACGATCATCATTTTAAAGGCGATCGCGCGGCAACTGCTTGCAATAATGCTTTAACCAAGCCTAAGTCTTTATTCCCAGGAGAGGTTTCCACGCCACTAGAGAGATCAATCCCATTTGGGGTAGCTATGGCTAAAGCCTCTTGAATATTATCAGGGGTTAGCCCCCCAGCAAGAAACCAAGGGCGCGGGGGGTTAAAGTCTTGGAGATACTCCCAGTTAAAGGCTTTTCCGGTGCCACCCAATTGTTTAGGATCATAGGCATCGAGAAGAAAGGTATCCACAAAAGGGGCATAAGTTTCGAGGTGTTGCAGAGAGTCTGCGCTTTTTACCCGAATGGCTTTAATCAATTCTATATTGGGGAGTTGGGAACGCAGTTTATTACAATCTTCCTTGGTTTCTTCGCCGTGAAGTTGTACCGCCGTTAAATGGGTTTGTTGAACAATGGAAATAATTTCTGCAGCGTTGGTATTAGCAAAAACGCCGATACGAGACACTTGAGGCGGAAGATAGGGCGTTATGGTTGCGATTTGATCAGGAGATAGATAACGGGGAGACTTTTTAACACAGATAAAACCCAGTGCGTTTGCCCCCAACTGCGCGATCGCGCTTCCTTGTTCTAAACTGGTAATCCCACAAATTTTAACCCGCATTTGTTCAGAAATATGAATTAGTGTAAATAATTTGTTACTTCTAAAGGCAAAAAAATAGTTTCGCTCAAAAATCTTCCTATAATGCCTTTAGCTTGTTATTTAAGGAGGCAAAAATTAAACTTATGTTAAATTTACTTTCTACACTCCAATCTACCACACCTGACACCATTGCTTGGAGTCCTTCTGTTGCTATGGTGATGATTGCTTGTAATGTTTTTGCCATTGCCATTGGTCGGTTTGCCATTCAAAATTATGGCGCTGGCCCCGAACTGCCATTTCCCAAGCCTTCCATTTTAGAAGGATTTGGCGTTCCGGAACTATTAGCCACGGCAAGTTTTGGTCATGTTCTCGGCGCTGGGGTAATTTTAGGACTTGCTAATGCTGG
>CAZTXK010000103.1:6668-8495 GCA_964617275.1 uncultured Dactylococcopsis sp.
AGTTAAAGCTACTATTATTTTTAACTTGCCTCAGCTATAAAACATTTCTGTAATCACCGTGACTACTTCAACTGACTCTTCCCAAAAAAGCGTAGCCCTTGAACAAGCCGAAATTACAGGAAGCATCAATCGCCAGATGATCGCGATCCTCGATTTTGGCTCTCAATACTCAGAATTAATCGCTCGTCGTATCCGCGAAACTCAAGTTTATTCGGAAGTTCTCCCCTATCGCACCACTGCAGAACAATTGAAACAGTTAAATCCTCATGGCATTATCCTGTCTGGGGGACCGAGTTCCGTTTATGACGAAGGCGCACCAACCGTTGATCCCAAAATTTGGGAATTAGGAATTCCGGTAATTGGGGTTTGCTATGGCATGCAGGTGATGGTTCAACAGCTAGGGGGAACGGTTCAACGTGCTGAACGCGCCGAATATGGGAAAGCCTCTCTCCAAATTGACCAAGAAGAAATTTTATTTCCGGGGGTAGAAGATGGGGCAACCATGTGGATGAGTCATGGCGACTCTTGTTTGGAACTCCCCCCCGGATTTGAGGTGTTAGCCCATACTGAAAATACCCCCTGTGCCGCGATCGCGCATCCCGAAAACAAACACTATGGTGTACAATTTCACCCCGAAGTTGTCCATTCTGTCGGGGGGGCGGTTCTAATTCGGAACTTTGTTTATAAAGTCTGTCAATGTGAACCTAGTTGGACATCAGAAGTTTTTGTCGAAGAAGCCGTGCGAGAAGTAAGAGGAAGAGTGGGAGATAAACGGGTTTTACTTGCCCTTTCTGGTGGCGTTGATTCTTCGACTCTTGCCTTTCTCCTCCGTAAAGCCATTGGCGATCAATTAGTCTGTATGTTTATTGATCAAGGCTTCATGCGGAAAGGAGAACCCGAACGCCTAATTGAAATCTTTAAAGATCGTTTTCATATTCCTGTCGAATATGTCAATGCGCGCGATCGGTTTTTAGCCCAACTAGAGGGCGTAAGTGATCCCGAAGAGAAACGCCGTCGCATTGGTCACGAATTTATCCAAGTCTTTGAAGAAAAATCCCGCGAACTCGGACCCTTTGATTATCTTGCCCAAGGAACCCTCTATCCCGATGTCATTGAGTCGGCAGACACCAATATTGACCCGAAAACAGGAGAACGAGTAGCGGTTAAAATTAAGAGTCATCATAATGTTGGCGGCTTACCTGAGGACTTGCGTTTCAAGCTGGTGGAACCCCTCCGCAAACTATTTAAAGATGAAGTCCGTAAAGTTGGGGGTTCTCTAGGCTTACCCGAAGAAATTATCCAACGCCATCCTTTCCCAGGTCCGGGGTTAGCGATTCGCATTATTGGCGAAGTTACCGCCGAACGGCTGAATATTCTCCGTGATGCTGACTTTGTGGTGCGAGACGAAATTAAAAAGCAAAAATGCTATCAAGATTTTTGGCAAGCATTTGCTGTTCTACTTCCGATTCGGAGTGTTGGGGTAATGGGGGATAAACGAACTTATGCCCATCCTGTGGTGTTACGCTTAATTTCCAGTGAAGATGGCATGACTGCCGACTGGTCACGAGTTCCCTACGATCTCTTAGAAACTATTTCTAACCGCATTGTGAATGAGGTAAAAGGAGTAAACCGTGTGGTTTATGATGTTACCTCCAAGCCACCCGGTACCATTGAGTGGGAATAGGGTAAGATTAGTTCTAAACCAGAAACATACGGGAATCCCCCTTTTACGAGTAGTCTGAATTCTGTCAGAATAGAATAAGACTACTCTTTAAATTATTTTATTAAATGAACCAATATTCTCCTGCTGTCGTTTTATCTTATATT
>CAZTXK010000104.1:0-5175 GCA_964617275.1 uncultured Dactylococcopsis sp.
GCTGGTTCAGGAGTAGTTTCTTGTTCTTCTGGAACCGCTTCCGGTTCAGTAACAGGTTCTGCTTCCTCAGGAGTTTCTTCTGGCGAGACTTCTTCCTCTTCTGGAACTTGATAGTCGGGATCAACAATACCACGAGCTTCTTGGGCTGTTAATTCTCCTCGTATTAGCTTCGAGAGAGTATCCTCTCCTTCGGGTTGATAGGAAAAGAGTCTTGCTGCAGTATTAAATTCATTGGCAATCAGGTTGCCATCGCCATCGAGCAACTCTAATTTAATCCAATTGCGTCCTTCTTTGAAGCCTTCTAAATAGACGGGAAGCCAGCTATCCATAATAAAACTTTCGCCGTTGATGGTAGCACGGACGCGCCATTCTTTTTGAGAAGCGGGATTAACTTCTACCTCAGCGTCACTCTCTTGTTCAAAGACTCTTATTGGGGCATTGGTAAGATAATAATCAAGTAAGATGGGTTCAGCGCCATAAGTTCCTTTGGGACGGCTATAAGTTAAAAGCGGTTTTTGTCTATCAGGATTGTTATTAGCGGTTTCTGTGAATAAATTAAAGGTAACTTGAGCATAAGCCCCTTCATTTTTAAAGCTCTCATGCCAAGGACGAGAGGCAAACATCCGAATGGTATGGGTTCCGGGAGAAAGGTCTTCAAAAATAATTGGTTCGTCTGCACGATAAACTGCACGATAGGGTTCATTATCGAGAATCACATGAAGATGAGGTCCCATTCCTAGTTCTTCGTTTTTGAATAGGGGATAGTCTTTGACATCAACTTCAATGCTGACGCGACTATCTTCAATGGTTTCCCCATTTTCAGGGCTAACAATGGAAACTTGGGGTTGATAGTTATCTAGAGTTTTTCCTAATTCCTCGAAAATAGCAGGGGGTGCGACTTCGGTTAAGGCTGGCTTGGGTTTAGAAATTTCTTTGGTTTCTTCGGTTTTAGGGGCTTTATCGTCGCCACAACTAATTAGCCCGAGGGCTAAAAAGCCAATGAGAAGTCCACAGCAGGCAGTTTTTGCCCATTGAGTGATTTTCGTTTGACTAAACACGATTAGATACTTCCTCACATATTTACATATTTGATCTGTGCTTAACTGTATCAGATTCCTCATTTCTCCCATAATCTTCTACGAGGAGAACCGTTAAGCGGGTATCTTGAAGTAATTTCGGAATGTCTAAGTTTTCGGGACAACGGGGGAGACAGTCTCCACATTCGGTGCAGCGATTGCCTTTTCTTCCGGGAAACCAATGACCAATAATAGCAAGATACAAGCCTCGTCCTTGGACTCATTAGCTTCTTTGAGAAAAGACTGAAGTGGGAAGATTGGTTTTTCCGAACCGCCGATATTCCATGATTAACTTGATTCTTCGTTGTTTTTCGATGATCCCCCACGGATAAAGTCTTCGGGACTGAGGTTAGAAATAAATTCTCGAAAGGCTTTTTTCTCTTCTTCGTCGGCATCTCGATCTACGGGAATGGAGGCTTCTGCGATGACTTCTTCCATTACCCAAATCGTAGCATTGGTGCGAACTGCGATCGCGATCGCGTCACTGGGGCGACAATCAATTTCACGGGTATTTTCTCCCTGTTGCAGACACAAAAGAGCATAAAAGGTATTATCTTGCAAGGCATGAACAATGATCCGAGTAACGCTCATTTCCCAACTGTCCAAAATATTGACCATCAGATCATGGGTGAGAGGGCGGGGAGGGGTTTGGTTTTCTATTGCCGCCATGATCGCCTTAGCTTGATCTTGTCCGATATAAATGGGGAGCGCCCGACGCTCAGAGCCATCTTTTAAAAGCGCGATCGGGCTTCGCGTTACGGCATCTAAGGCAATTCCGGCAACTTTCATTTCGATCATCAGCTTCGCCTCTTTTTGATTGCTGTCAGCATTGATGTTGATTGTTAAGTGATGCGGTACACTAAATTGAAGCACCGATCATTCTCTATTGTACTTTCTCAGTGGTTTTCCTCCTACTTCTGTCTTTGTCCAAAATCGGCGTTAATTTTTCTTTTTCAGTCGTTAAATCCCATTTTCTAAGGATCAAGCTGTGTTTACAGGATTAATTCAAGCACAAGGCGTTATACAGTCTCTCGGGCGCGATCGATTTAAAATTAGTATCCCCCCAGCTCAAGCTCATTCTCTCCTTGAAAACCTAGTAATGGGGGATAGCATTGCGGTTGATGGCGTATGTCTCACAGTAGAAAGTCTTTTATCGGATGGCTTTGTCGCCACAGCTTCTCCAGAAACTCTCCAGCGCACAACATTAGGTACTCGCAGTGAAAGCAGTGCTTATGTCAATTTAGAACCGTCACTGCAAGTGGGTGCAAAATTAGGGGGACATTTTGTCACCGGTCATGTGGATGGAGTGGGACGTTTAATTAAATCTGTGGCAACTGAACGCAGTTGGGAGATAACATTTGGTGCTGTTAGCGGACTATCTCAGGTATGGAATGATAATATTGCCCGTTATCTAATCCCGAAAGGGAGTATTGCTATTAATGGCATTAGTTTAACCATTGCTGATTGTGATTCCCATGGCAGTTGGTTTCAATGTGCGGTAATTCCGCTAACCTATCAAGAAACTAATCTTTCAAGTTTGCAAGAGGGCAATTGGGTAAATCTCGAAAGTGATATCTTAGGCAAATATGTCAACAAATTGCTCAATCATCGCTCAGGTGAGACCACTGAAAGTGATATTAGCCTTTCTTTTCTTGCGGAACACGGTTATCTTTGATGATTTAGATTTTTTCGATTGGAAAGATAAAGTAATTTTAATTAATTAGTGTTAGGTCTGAATTTTTCAGGTGTACATAAATAACTATTCCCCAATTTTTAAAAACTGACGGTTGAAACTGAGGCGTTATGGAGAGCTTATTAAAAACCTTTCAACAATGGTTAACTCAAGAAGTTAACTCCCAAATTATTGCTACTTCCTTAAGTTTAGCAATATTCATTCTTGTGATTTTAGCTCTGATTATTTTATTACCGAAACTATTTGGTTTCATTAAAAAATCTATTATTACTGAGGAAATTAGCACAATGTATCAAAGAATTGTGGCTCCTTTTCAAAATTGGATTGCTGTCACTTTATTTTTGATTGCAGCTGACATCAGTTTTCAGTATTTTTTAGAACCAAAATGGATTAATATTGTAGAAGTTCCCGTTGCTTTAGGAATTGCAGGTTTAATTTCTTGGATTGGCGCAAGCATTTTTAGTCGCTATTTTGATGCTTATTTATTAGATGCCGCAATTCAAAGTAAGCGTAAAATTAATAGTGAGCTATTACTTCTAGGGAAAATCATTGTTAATGCCAGTATTATTTTAATTGTTATTATTATATTTGCCCAAACTCATCAAGTTAATTTATTTGGTTTAGTGGCAAGTTTAGGAGTAGGTGGTTTAGCCGTTGCTTTTGCTGCCCAAAAGAGTTTAGAACAATTATTAGGGGGAATTGTTCTTTATGTTGATCGCCCCTTTGTTCCCGATGATTATATTGGGTTACCTGATGGCACTTTTGGGCGAGTGGAATCAATTGGCTTACGTTCCACACGAATTCGGGTTTCTGGAAAAGGCACGTTAATGGTAGTTCCTAATAACTTTTTAACCCAAACCAATATCGAGAACTTTACGGGAGCGAAAAAAGTCATTTCCATGATTTATATTAATTTTGATTTGCTGATATCCGATACAGAAAAAGCCTTTATTCGGCAAGTTATCACAAACAGCACTAAAGATATTTTTGGCATTGATCCTCGCAATACCGAAATTATGTTTAAAACGATTGAAAAAAATGGACAAGAAGCGACTCAAGCCCAAGTTAGCCTTTTTATTTTAGGATCAGGGGAAGTATCTATGGAGTTACGCCGCCAACTTTTAGATGCAGCGCGACAAAATATTAATCGGGAGTTAAAAGAGTTTGGCATTGGTTTTGATATTGAAGATCGTAACATTAATGTCGATGCCCCAATTACTATTTAAGGAAAGTCAATATGGAGCAATTAACCTCTTTTTTAATGGGTTTCTTAAATCGCTTACAGCGAGAATTTTTTAACGAAGAAACTCAGGCTTTTTTTGTGGATTTTTCCATAACATTTGCTATTTTTATTGTACTTTTATTTTTATCGATTATTGTCGGGCGTTATGCGTCGTTGAGAATTGTTCGCTTAGTTATTCAACGATTTTTTCCGTCACAGGTAAGTATTGTTTATACTCGCATCATTGAACCTATTGAGCATCTTTTCCAGCTTGCAGGGACATTTATCTTAATTTCTTTGTCTATAAATGTTTTAAAAGACTATCAAGCATTACATGGTTTCTTACGCTTTTTTAATGATTTGGGAGTTGTCTTAAGTTTGGCTTGGTTATCTTCTCGTTTAGTCCGACAAATTGTGCGCTTTTATGGTTTAGAGATTATTCGTAAACTGGGTAGAGAAGTTGATGAATTATTATTAGTTTTTGAAACATTAATTAATATCGTTATTGGTTTTATTGCTGCTCTTGCTTTTGCCCAAAGTCAAAATATTAATTTAGTGGGATTAGTTGCGAGTGTGGGGATTGGGGGACTCGCGATCGCGTTTGCCGCTCAAAAAACTTTAGAACAATTATTAGGAACATTAGTGTTATATCTAGATCGTCCGTTTACCCCTGGTGAATATATCCGCATTTGGAATTTTCCTGCATTTACTAATGGTGCTTTAGGGAATGTAGAATCAATTGGTTTACGTTCGACAAAAATTCGGTTAGTGGCAAAAGGAACGTTAATTATTGTTCCTAATTCTGTCATGGCTAATTTAGAGGTAGTAGAAAATATAACTCGTAGTAAAAAAGTAATGGTTTTATTATTCCTTGACTTTGTTCGCTCTTTAAAGCAAGAGGAAGAAGCCTTAGTGGAACAAGTAATTAAAGAAAGCACCAATGCCTTGTTTGGAATTGATCCTGGTAGCACTCGGATTACCTTATTACAACCTGAAAATCAGTCGGGAACTCGCGCTCGGGTTAGCTTTTTTATTTTAGGATCTAATGAAAATTCTTTACAATTACGGAAACGATTATTAGAACTAGCTAATGATACCATCAGTGAAAAATTGGCTAATTATGGAATTGAATTTACTTGTACCGAACCCACGGTTTATGTAGATTCCCCTGTAACCATTTAATG
>CAZTXK010000104.1:5275-8433 GCA_964617275.1 uncultured Dactylococcopsis sp.
CATTTACAATCGGGACGCTGTTGGCGAATGTGGGAGGGGGAATGGTATCGACAACATACCCATCCTGATGGCATTCGCTTTGAAATTCACGAGGCGTTAGATCGGCTTTATACAGAAGGATATCGCGCTACCCGAGTCATTATTGCAAGACGTTATAAGGACTTGGTAAGTTCTTATTTAGAGAAACATCGATCGCGCTGGGGAGATGGGAAAAGAGAAACCCAACTGCAATTATATGGCTTACCCATTGCTTTTAGTCCCGATGAAGAAGAGGATCCCCGTTGGGCTGTGATTAACTTTGACTTAGAAAAAGAACAGGGGGTTCCTGTACGGTATCCCTATTTCCGATTGTTTGAGTAAGGCATTATGCACCACGTTTCCATTCGTACTGGCAATATTCACCGCGCGATCGCGTTTTATGAGTTATTTGGCTTCCAGATTCAAGAACGATTTACCACCGGTTATACCCTCGCTTGTTGGCTAGAAGGTTGGAATTCTCGCCTGGAGTTAATCCAAATTCCGCAACCGAAACCCGCCCCAGATGCGTTCCATGATGAACATTATGTGGGGTATTATCATCTTTCCTTTGATATTACCGAGTATGCTGATAGTTTGCCAGAATGGTTAGAAAAAGCGCGATCGCGCTTTCAGGAAGCCTCAGAAAGTAATGAAGAAATTTCCCCCCTCACCGTCTTACTTGAACCCACCCAACAAATGATTGGAGAAACGGTTTATGAAGTCGCCTTTATTGCTGATTCTGATGGCTTACCATTGGAGATAATTCGCAATCAAGGAAAACTTAATAATGATAATCACTCTTCCGAATGAAAAGTATGGCTTCTTACTCAATAAATATCAACCGCGTCCCATTGAATCCGAAGCTGACTACGAAAGTGCTGTAACAGCAATTGAAGAATTAATGTCGAAAGGGCGCGATCGGTCTCCTGAAGAAAGTACACTCTTAAATTTACTTTGTACTTTAGTTGAAGACTATGAAGAAGTACAGCTATCGACAGAAGAAGTAGCATCTCCTTTAGAAATTTTACAACATTTAATGGCAGTTAATAACCTCAAACAAGCTGATTTAGTAGGAGTCATTGGTTCTAAAGGGGTTGTCTCCGAAATTTTAAACGGTAAAAGAACGATTAGTAAATCGCAGGCAAAAATGTTAGCAGAAAAATTCCATGTTTCTCCTGCTTTGTTTATCTAAAATTAGGTTAATTGGTTCTAACAATTCAATTATGACTTACCATGAAAAATGGTTTGTGCTAATGCTTCCCCATGAAAGATGCTGCCTACTGCTTTAATCCCTATTGCCTTCATCCCGAAACTCCCAAACAACAGGAAAAATGTCAAAACTGTGGCTTCCCTGTAACCCTCGCCAACCAATATCACGCCCGTAAACTCATTGCAACTGGACGATTTGGGCGGACTTTTTTCGGAGAAGACATCAGCCACTCTCGGTTTTGTGTGATCAAGCAATTTTTCCCTAAAAGTGAGGATGGAATTTTTCTCAACTCTCGTAAAGCCAAACAGCTATTTCATTCCGAAGCCAAACGCTTACAACAATTAGGTCATCATTCCCAAATTCCCCAACTATATGCCTATTTAGAACAAGATAGCTATCATTATATTATTCAAGAATGGATTGATGGAGAGAACTTAGCAACCGCATTATCCCATCAGGGAACATTCTCCGAACGAGACATCCGAAAACTGCTGAAAAGTTTATTACCTGTTTTACAGTATCTTCAACAAGCTAAAGTGATTCATCGCGACATCAAACCCGAAAATATTATCCGTCGTCGAGTCGCAGAAAAAGAAAACTCAGAACTGGTATTAGTCGATTTTGGCGCAGCGAAATTAGCCTCTCTCAGCGAAATTGGGAAAACCGGAACCATTATTGGATCTCCAGGATACGCCGCCCCAGAACAAGTTTATGGTAAACCCACCTTTGCCAGTGATATTTATAGCTTAGGCGTGACTTGTTTACACTTGCTAACTGGCGTTTCCCCTTTTGATCTTTATACGCCTCTCGAAAATAAATTACTCTGGCGAGATTATTTACAAAATTCTCCGATTAGTGATTCCCTAGCCGCTATCTTAGACGGAATGACCGCTTTTGATCTCAAACAACGTTATTCCTCCCCCCAAGATGTATTATCGGCATTAGGGGTATTATCGCCACTTCCCTCGACACAGAAAATGCAAGATATCAAACCAGAAACTAATTCTGTGATTAAACTTTCTAGTGGAAAAGGGGCGATTTATAGCCTTGATTTTAGTTGCGATGGCAACTTTCTCGCCAGTGGCGGCGGCGCAGAATGGGGAAAAATTATTGGCAAAGACAATTGTGTGCGCCTGTGGCGAGTAGGAAACTGGCAAACCCACAGCAAGTTAACTCAACACGATGCCCCCATCACTGCCGTTAAATTCACCCCTAAGGGGAAGTTTCTAGTTAGTGGAAGTCGTGATAAAACCATTAAGATATGGAACTTGCAGACTCAACAGTTACAGAAAACCTTAAAAGGACATCGTTTTGAAATTAATACCCTACAAGTCTCCTCTCATGGGGATGTCATTCTCAGTGGGAGTGCGGGGGGAGAAATTATGTTATGGAATTTACAAACAGGGCGAGTGCTTGATCGGTTAACCTTAGAACAAGGGGCGGTTTATAGTTTGGCGATTAGCCCTGATGGCGAATATTTTGCTGTGGGAAGTGGCGATATGAAAGTTCAAGTTTGGGAACTTCATACCTTTAAGCCCTTATTTTCTCTCACAGGGCATACTGATGTCGTCTCCAGCCTAGATTTTAGTCCTAATGGTAAGTATTTAGCCAGTGGCAGTGGGGATTGGGATTGTACGATTAAATTATGGGATTTAGCCACCCAAAAGCGGTTACAAACCATACTCGGACATGAATTTGCCCTAAATTCGATTAAGTTTAGCCCTGATGGGCAGTATTTAGCCAGTGGAAGCAGTGATAACACAGTGCGGCTGGTCAGTTTATTTCAGGAGAAACCCCTGCACTTACGCTGCAATCGTCATCAAGCCGCTGTTAATAGTGTGGTTTTTAGTCCCAGTGGTGAGTGGCTAGCAAGTGGAAGTGAGGATGAGACAATTAGACTCTGGAGGTTACACTCTTCTCAACTTTCTCA